>DASTWP010000296.1:0-17382 GCA_035765835.1 Solirubrobacteraceae bacterium | reverse complement strand
CCGGTCCGCGTGCTCGCCGTCGACGGCCGCGACGACGTCGCGCTGCTGGCCGCGCACCGGCTCTCGGGGCGCGCCGCCCGCCTCGGCGCGGGGGCGCCGGGGCCGGCGCGCGTCCTCGTGCTGCGCGACGGCCGCGTCGTGGCTCTGCGCGCGCGGATCGTGCGCGCGATCGTCGCGCGGATCCGCACGCCCGTGGGGCGCCGGATCGTGCGGCGGCCGGCGCTCGAGCTGCGCGCGGCGATCCGGCCCGGCGACTCGGGCGCGCCGGTGCTGGCGCCGGACGGCCGCGTCGTGGGGATGGTGTTCGCGCAGGCGGACGGGCGGTCCGGCGTCGCCTACGCGGTCGCCGCGAGCGGGCTGGCCGGGACCCTGCGCTGGCACAATCGCGCGCCGTGACCGCCGCCGAGGAGCAGTTCACCACCGCCTACCGCAACGCCATGCGCCTGTGCGCGCCGATCGTGCGCGGCTGGGGCCGCCTGGAGGTGGGCGGCCTGGAGGCGCTGCCGGCGAGCGGCCCTGTGCTCCTCGCGGGCAACCACGACAGCTACTGGGATCCGGTCGCGGTCGGCGTCGCGGCGCTCGGCCACCGGCAGGTCCGCGCGCTGGCGAAGTCCTCGCTGTGGAAGGTCAAGGGCCTGGGCCCCGTGCTCGACGGGATGGGCCAGATCCCGATCGACCGCGGCAAGAGCGACACCGGAGCGATGGATCGCGCGGCGCAGGAGCTGCGCGACGGCGCCTGCATCGGCATCTTCCCAGAGGGCACGCGGTCGCTCGGGCGCGAGCTGCGCGCGCGCACCGGCATCGGCCGGCTCGCCGAGCTCGTCCCGGAGGCGCAGGTGGCGTGCGTGGCGATCACCGGCACGTGCGACATCCCGCGCTTCCCGCGCCGCCCGCGCGTGCGTGTGGAGTTCTTCGCGCCCGCCGAGGGCGGCCTGAAGCCGGGCGAGAACGGCGCCGAGTTCGCGGCGCGCCTGCTGGCCGAGATCCGCGCGCGGGCGCCGATCGCGCACGCCGGGCGCAGGCACCGCTGAGCGCCAACACGCCAGCACCCTGATCCGGGGCGGCCGCCGCCCCGCAAGGAACCCCCGCAAGCGAGACACAGGGGTTCCTCACATGACAGATGAACGACGGGCCGTCGACCCGCAGATCGTGGACAACGTCCTGCGCGACACGCAGGCGCCGGACCCGGTGCGGCGCGTGCTCGTCAAGCGCGCGGCGCTGGGCGCGGCCGGCATGGGCGCCGCCGCGCTCCTGGCGGCATGCGGCGGGTCGAGCAAGGCGAAGAGCAGCAGCTCGGGCGGCGGCTCCACAGGCACCACCTCGGCCACGAGCACCACCAGCAGCGGCGCCTCCGACGTCAAGACGCTGATCGACACGGCGATCACCGCCGAGGCGCTGGCCGTCACCTACCTCAGCGGCGTCATCGAGAACGCCAAGGGCACCAAGGTCGAGCCGTTCGCGAAGGTGCTCAAGGCCGCCAACGCCGAGGAGTACCGCCACTACCAGGTGCTCAAGAGCCTCGGCGCGACGCCGCTGACGACCAAGTTCTGGGCGCCGGACGCGTTCTTCGGCCCCGGCCTCTCGGGCGTGTTCCCGACGCTCGAGGTCGCCGAGACGCTGTTCGTCAACGCCTACCTGATCGGCATCGACACGTTCGTGTCGGCCGGCAAGCCCGACTATGCGCGCTACGCCGGCGAGATCCTCGGCACCGAGGCCGAGCACCTCGCGCTCGCCCGCTACGCGCAGGGCAAGCTGCCCAACAACCTCGGCTTCATGGACTACTCGGTCACGTCGATCGACGGGATCGTCTCCGCGCTCGAGGGCGCCGGCGTCGGCTTCGGCAAGCAGGGCTCCAAGCCCGGCAAGTTCTACGAGTTCAAGGCGCCGCCGAGCAGCACCGTCACCTCCATCTCCGGCAAGCAGCCGAGCTGAGAACCGAAAGGAGCAGGGAAGTAATGGAACACGACCAGATCGCGGCGTTCGGCGCCGACGACGTAGCAGTGATCGACAACGTCCTCGCGGACACGAGCGTCCCCGGGATCACCCGGCGGGGCATCGTCAAGCGCGCCGCGCTCGGCGCCGTCGCGGCGAGCGCGCTCGGCCCCGTCGCCTCGGCGATGGCGAAGAGCGACAGCGCCGCGACGATCATCAACACGGCGATCACCGCCGAGGCCCTCGCGGTCACGTACCTCACGGGCCTGATCGAGAACGCGAGCGCGACCGGCGTCACGAAGTTCGTCGACGTGCTGAAGGCCGCGAACGCGGCGGAGTACGACCACTACAAGGTGCTCAAGAGCCTGGGCGCGAAGCCGCTGACGACCAAGTTCTGGGCGCCGGACGACTTCTTCAAGCCCGGGCACGTCTTCCCGACGATCGAGGTCGCCGAGACGCTGTTCGTCAACGCGTACCTGATCGGCACGACGACGTTCGCGAAGGCCGGCAAGGCCGACCTCGCCCGCTACACCGGCGAGATCCTCGGCGTCGAGGCCGAGCACCGCGCGCTGGCACGCTTCGCGCAGGGCAAGCTCCCGAACAACCTGGCGTTCGAGAGCTACGAGCTGCATTCGATGGGCGCGATCGTCAAGGCGCTCGAGGGCGCAGGCGTCGGCTTCGGCGCGAAGGGCTCGAAGCCCGGCAAGTTCTACGAGTTCAAGAAGCCGCCGCAGAGCGCGCTGACGCACATCTCGAACCCCGCGCCGAAGTAGCGGCGGCGAGCACGCCGCGGTGAAGGCCGCGGATCGCCGAGCTGAGCAGCAGCACGGAGCCGGGGGCGAGCGTGTCCAGCAGGACCGCTCGCTCGCCGGCTCCCGGCGTCTGCGCGAGGACACGCGCGCGGGTGACGCCGGGCAGGATGCGCCCGTCCGCCGGCGGGGTGTCGAGGCGGCCGTCGCGCTCGACGAAGACGTTGGCATGGGCCGCCTCGAGGACGTGGCCGTCGCCGTCGACGAGCAGCGGCACCGCGCCCTCCGCGGCGGCCGTGAGCGCGGCGAGCAGGCGGCGGTCGCGCCACTTGTGCGGGCCGAGGCCGCCGGGCAGCAGGAACGGGCGCAGGAGCAGCGGCTCGGCCCCGCGGTCGGGCGGCGGCTCGGGCGTCGCCTCGACGTCGCAGCCGTCGGCGTCGAGCTCGATCCGCAGGCGGGCGCGCGCGTGCGGCGCTGCGGCGAGCGCGGCGCGCTCGCGCAGGTCGCCCGGCAGCTCGCGGCCGAGGACGGTGCGGGCGCTGGCCGCCAGGCGCCCGAGGTGGTCGGCGAGGTGCAGGGGGGCGCCGTCCTGCACGAGGACGGTCTCGAAGACGCCGCGGGCCGGGTCCGGGCGGTCGCCGTGGGCGAGCGCGCGCGCCAGGTCGTGGGGCGGGCGCGCGGCGTGCGGGGCCGGCGCGATCGCGCCGCCGACGGCGCGCACCGGCCGCGCCGCCTTGGCGAGCGCCTCGGCCAGCTCGCCCTGCGCGGTCGAGTCGGCCACGACGCCACCGCCGGCGTCGATCCAGATCCGCTCGCGCTCGGTCTCGAGCGCGCGGATCGTGACGCTGAGGTCGAGGCCGCAGAGCGGGCTGACGATCCCGAGCGCGCCGGTGAACGCGCGCCGCGCACGCGGCTCGAGCGCCGCGATCGTCTTCATCGCCTGCACCTTCGGCGCGCCGGTGACCGAGCCGGGCGGGAACGTCGCGCGCAGCAGGTCGGCGTCGCCCACGTCCTCGCGCAGCTCGCCGCGCACGGTCGAGACCAGGTGCCAGAGGTCCCCGTGGGCCTCGGCCCGCACAGGCTCCGCGCGCACGCTGCCGTAGGCGCAGACGCGCCCGAGGTCGTTGCGCATCAGGTCGACGATCATCACGTGCTCGGCCGCGTCCTTCGGCGCGGCGAGCAGCGGATCGCGCTCCGGCCCGGTCCCCTTGATCGGCTCGCTCCACACCCGGCGGCCCTCGCGGCGCAGGAAGCGCTCGGGCGAGAGGCTCAGCACGCCGCCCACGAGCGCGCCGAAGCGCGGGCGCGCGGCGGCGAGCGCGCGCGCGGCGAGGTCGACCGGATCGCCCTCGAAGCGCGACCCGAGCCGCACCGCCAGGTTCGCCTGGAAGAGCTCGCCCGCCGCGATCCGCGCGACGCACTCCTCGACCGCGAGCAGGTGGCCGGCGGCGCCCGGGGCGGTGAGCGCGAATGCCTCGAGCACGCGGGCCGGCCGCCGCTCGGGCCCGCGCGCGAACAGCTCACGCCAGTGCGCGAGGCGCTCGCGCAGCGCCTCGCGCCGGCTCTCCGTGACGAGCGCCTCGAACCACCAGCGCTCGCCGTCGAAGCGGACCACGTGGTCGTGGAACGCGAGGTCGAACGGCTCGCCCTCGCCGCCCGGCGGCGCCGGCGGCAGCTCCTCGACGAGCCCGCCGAGCGCGTAGCCGAGCCATCCGACCCAGCCCCCGCCGACCACCGCGCCGCCGTCGGCCTGCGGCTGCTCCGCGAGCGCGGCGAACGGGTCGCCTTCCGCGATCCGCACCGGCTCGGAGCCGAGGATCGCCGGGCCCGTGCCCCACTCCCCGATCAGCGCGAACGCGCGGCGCTGCCCGCGCAGCAGCAGCACGGCGTCGGTGGGCGCGAGGGCGCCCGCGAGGGGCACGCGAATGGCGCGCACGGCCTCAGCGCGGCTCGAGCGCGAAGACCGCGATGTCGCGGCCGGTGCGCGCGCGGTACTGCTCGAAGCCGCCGTACTGCTCGTTCATCCGCCGCCACAGCTCGGCGCGCTCCTCCCCCTCCGTCACGCGCGCGCGCACGGCGACCTTCTCGCCGTGGGCCTCGACGTCGGCGTCCGGGTTCGCCCGCAGGTTGAGCGCCCACGCCGGCGCGTTCGCGTTCCCCGCGTTGGACCCGATGACCACGAAGCGCTCGCCGTCGCGCAGGTAGACGACCGGCGCGGTCCGCCTCTGCCCGGAGCGGCGCCCCGTCGTCGTCAGCAGCAGCACCGGCGCGCGGCCGACCTTGCCGAGCAAGCGGCCGCGCGTGGCCCGGTAGACCGGCACGTTCATCTTCCCCATCGCGCGCAGGCCGCGCGCGCCGAGGGCGATCGAGAAGCGGGAGAGGAAGTGGTCGCTCGGCACGCGCGCAGCATCCCAGGATGCGTTCGCCGACGCATGTCTTGACAGCGGCCCGCGATGGGGAGATGGTCGGCGGGACCACTCGAGGGGAGAGGGACGATGTCCGAGCAGGTGCTGACCACCGCCGCCGTCGAGGAGCTGGCGCGGGACTTCCGCGGCGAGCTGATCGGGCCGGCGCACCCGGCCTACGACCAGGCGCGCGCGGTCTGGAACGGGATGATCGACCGCAGGCCGGCGCTGATCGCGCGCTGCACGTGCAACGCCGACGTGATCGCCGCCGTCGGCTTCGCGCGCGAGAACGGGCTTCCGGTCGCGGTGCGCGGCGGCGGCCACTCCGCCTGCGGGCACTCGACGTGCGACGCCGGCCTCGTGATCGACCTCTCTCCGATGAAGGCGATCCGCGTCGACACGGCGGCGCGGACCGCGCGCGCCGAGGCCGGCATGACCTGGGGCGACTTCGACGCCGCGACGCAGCAGCACGGCCTCGCCGTCACCGGCGGGCGCTTCTCGACGACCGGCATCGCCGGGCTGACGCTCGGCAGCGGCAGCGGCTGGCTCGAGCGCAAGTGCGGTCTCACCGCCGACAACCTGATCGCCGCCGAGGTCGTGACCGCCGACGGGCGCCTCGTCACTGCGAGCGAGGACGAGAACGAGGACCTTTTCTGGGGCCTGCGCGGCGGCGGCGGCAACTTCGGGATCGTCACCGCGTTCACCTACCGGCTGCACGAGATCGGACCGATCATCTACGGCGGCATGCTCGTCTCGCTGCCGGATCGCGCCGAGGCGATCCTGCGCTGGATGCGCGAGGAGATGCCGGACGCGCCCGAGGACCTCGGCATGGCCCTGGGCTTCGTCAGCGCGCCGCCGGAGCCGTTCGTGCCCGCCGAGATGCACTTCAAGCCGATCGTCGGCACGATCGTCTGCTGGACCGGCGAGCACGCCGAGGGCGAGCGCGTGCTCGCGTCGCTGCGCGAGGTCGCCCAGCCGGTCATGGACATGGTCCAGCCGATGCCGTACACCGCGCTGCAGTCGATGCTCGACGCCGGCGGGCCGCACGGGATCAACGCGTACATGAAGGCCGAGCTCCTGCCGGAGCTGAGCGACGAGGCGATCGCGACGCTGATCCTGCACGCCTCCGCGCGGCCCGGGCCGCTCGTGCAGCTGCTGCTCGAGCCCCTCGGCGGCGCGATCGCGGGCGTCGGCGAGGACGACACCGCGCTCGGCCGCCGCGACGTGCCGTGGTGCTACCACGCGCTGAGCATGTGGATGGACGACGGGCAGGACGACACGGCGGCCGCGCACGTGACGTGGGCAAAGGAGCTCGCCGCGGGGATGGAGCCCCACACGACGCCGGGCGTGTACCTGAACTTCACCTCCGACGAGGGCGAGGAGCGCGTCCTCTCGACCTACGGGCCGGAGAAGTACGCGCGGCTCGTGGCGCTCAAGGACGACTACGACGCGGAGAACGTCTTCCGCCTGAACCAGAACATCAGGCCGTCCGCAGGATGAGGTCGGCGAGCGCGTCGGCGAGCTGATCGCAGCGGTCGCGGGTCGCGTCGAAGCGGCCCGCGGTCGCCTCGATCTCCTGCTGGCTCAGCCCGAAGTCGCGGGCGGCCTTGATGATCGCGAGGTAGCGAAGGACGGAGTTGCTTGGTCCTCCCACGACCCGGGGGCTACCCCGTCGCGGCCGTCCATAACGAGCGGCGCGGCGCGCTCGACCGCCAGGGCGATCTGCCCCGGGTCCCCGCCCGCCTGCGCCCAGCGGCGGGCGGCCTGGGCGCCGAGCTCGTCGAGGAAGTCGTCCGTGTGCAGCGGGTCGTGGTGGAACAGCAGCACGCGGCGGGCCTCGACGCGGCGCGCGAAGTCGAGCGCGTCCCCGAGGCGCGAATGGCCCCAGCCGACGTGGTCGGGGTACTCGTCGTCGGCGTACTGGCAGTCGTGGATCAGCAGGCCGGCGCCGTGCGCGAGCTCGTACCCGGAGATCCACTCCGGCTCGAGCTCGGCGAGATCGGTGCCGAGCCCGGGCTCGTGGTCGGGGATGTAGCAGAGCGACTGCTCGCCCTCGGTGATCCGGAAGCCGAGCGTCGGGCCGCGGTGCGCGACCGAGGCGGCCCGGACGGTCGCGCTGCCGATCCGCCATTCGGTCGCGGGCGCGTCGCGGAAGGAGACGTGACACGGCAGCTCGCGCACCTCCACCGGCGAGAGCGGCGCGGAGATGTAGCGCGCGATGCGGTCCTGGAGCGAGGCCTCCGGGGACTCCGGGCCCCAGATCTCGATCTCCGAGCGCGGGCGGAACGCGGGCGCGAAGAACATCAGGCCCTGGATGTGGTCGAGGTGCAGGTGCGTGAGCAGGATCGTCACGCGCTCGGCCTCGCCGTCGAGCGCCAGGCCGAGGTTGCGGATGCCGGTCCCGGCGTCGAGCGCGATGACGGTGCCGTCCTCGAGCGTCACCTGCACGCACGAGGTGTTGCCGCCGTAGCGGACGGTCTCCGGGCCCGGCGAGGGGACCGACCCGCGCGCGCCCCAGATCCTGACCTGCATGCCCCTCAGCCGGCTCCTTCGACCGGCCAGAAGATCGCCATCGCCCCGCGGCGCCCACCCTGCGCGACGATCGGCATCGCGCTGACCTCGATCGTGTGCGACGTGCCGTCGAGCGAGCGGATCGCGAAGCGGTGGTGCGCCGGCAGGCCGTGGCGCAGCGAGATCACGAGCGGCAGCTCGTCGATCGGCAGCGGCCTGCCGTCCTCGTCCATCGGCCCGAACGCCGTGCCCCACTCCTCCGGCGGCATCGCGCCCGCCTCCTCGAAGCGCTTGCCGAGCATCGCGCCCGCGGCCTCGTTGTAGAAGATCAGCACGCCGTCCTCGTCGACCAGGAACGCGGGCGTCGAGAGGCTCGCCATCAGGTTGCGCGCGAGGATGAGCTCGATCGGCTTCTGCGACGATCCGGCCACGTGCGCACCATAGTGCGCGGATGCGCACGTGGGGAACAGCGCTGCTCGTCGCGGCCTCTGCGCTCGCCGGCTGCGGCTCGTCCGCGCAGCGCCCGCCGGCCACGGCGCAGCGCGCGCTGCGCGCCGAGGGACGGGCGCTGTTCTTGGACGCGCACTGCGGCGACTGCCATGCGCTCGCCGCGGCGGGCACGCGCGGCGGCGACGGGCCGGACCTCGACACGAGCGAGCGCCTGGACCGCGCGCAGATCGCCGCCGCGCTGCTGGCCGGCGCGAACGGGATGCCGTCCTACGCGCAGCTGCTGAGCGCCCGGCAGCGGCGCGCGGTGACCGAGTTCCTCTACGAGGTGACGCACGCGCAGCGCTAGCGGCGGCGCGCCTGCGGTTTCAGCGCGGGGTTCTGCCAGCCGCCGTCGGCGGGGTTCACGTTGCGGCCGGGCGGGGCGATCTCGTCGATGCGGTCGAGCACGGCGGCGTCGAGGGTGACGTCCACCGCGCCGAGCTGGGACTCCAGCTGCTCCATCGTGCGCGGCCCGATGATCGCCGCGCTGACCGCCGGGTGGTTGATCACGAACGCGAGCGCCATGTGGATCAGCGACATGCCCGCCTCGCCGGCGAGCTGCGCCAGCTGCTCGACGACCTCGAGCTTGCGCTGGTTCTCGGGCAGCGCGAGGTCATAGCGCTGGGGAAGGCGCTGCGCGCGCGTGGACTGCGGGACGTCCTGGCCCTTGCGCCAGCGGCCGGAGAGCCAGCCACCCGCGAGCGGGCTCCACGGGATCACGCCCATGCCGTGGTCGAGGCAGGCCGGCAGCACGTCGGCCTCGACGCCGCGCACGAGCATCGAGTACGGCGGCTGCTCGGTGACGTAGCGCTGGTGGCCGCGCTCGCGCGCGATCCACTGCGCCTTCTCGATCTGCGCCGCCGGGTAGGTCGAGGAGCCGATGTAGCGGACCTTGCCCTGCGCCACGAGGTCGCTGAGCGCGCCGAGCGTCTCCTCGTGGTCGGTCCACGGGTCCCAGCGATGGACCTGGTAGAGGTCGATCCAGTCGGTGCCGAGGCGCTTCAGCGACGCCTCGACCTCGCGGAAGATCCAGCGGCGGGAGTTCCCGGCCTCGTTGGGGTCATCGCCCATCGTGCCGTGGAACTTCGTCGCGAGCACGACGTTCTCGCGCCGGCCGCCGGCGAGCGCCTTGCCGACGATCTCCTCGGACTCACCGCGCGAGTAGACGTCCGCGGTGTCGATGAAGTTGATCCCGGCGTCGAGCGCCGCGTGGATGATCCGGATCGAGTCGTCGTGGTCCTTGTTGCCCCAGTCGCCGAACATCATCGCCCCGAGGCAGAGCGGGCTGACCATGACGCCAGTGCGGCCGAGGGTGCGGTTCGTCATGCCAGCGACGTTACCGGCGCGGCCGTGCGCAGCGCGCCCTGCGAGGAGCCGCGCACGACGAGCGCCGCGAGCACCCCGCCGCCACCGAGGACGGCCATCGCGAGCCCGGCCGAGGCGCTGTCGACGATCACGCCCGCGAGCGCGCTGCCGGCGGCGACCCCCGCGGTCATGCCGGTGGACGTCCACGTGAAGGCCTCGGTCAGCGTCCCCGCGGGCGCGAGGCCGTCGAGCATGTTGTTGGCGCAGACGAACGTCGGCGCGATCGTCGCCCCCGCGAGCAGCAGCAGGAGGGCGAGCGCGAGCGGCGAGCCGCCCGCGCCGATCAGCGCGTGGCCCGCGCCCCAGCCGGCCAGCAGCAGGGCGAGGCGCCGCGCCGGCGTGCGCGCGGCGCGCAGCCGGCCTGCCGCGAGGCCGCCGATCATCGAGCCGACGCCCCACAGGCCGAGCAGCGGGCCGGTGAGCGCGCGGTGGTGCATGCCGGTGAGCGCGGCCGGCACCACGACCTCGACCGCGCCGACGGCGAGCCCGCACAGCGCGAAGACCGCGACGAGCACGAGCACGCCGCGGCCGCGCAGCGGGCCGACGAGGTCGCGCGCGACGTCAGCCCGCGGCCGCCAGCGGCGCGAGAGTCCCTGGCGGGCGAAGCCGACGTTGCCGGCGAACGCGCACGCGGCGCAGGTGACGAGCGCGGCGGCGATCGAGAGGTGCCCGATGCCGCCCGCGATCGCCACCGGCCCGAGGATGTAGACGACTTCGAGCACGGTCGCCTCGAGCGCGTAGGCGGCGTGGCGCCCGTCCGCGGTGTCGATCAGCGCCGGCCACAGCGCGCGCATGCAGGCGCCGATCGGCGGCTGCGCGCCGCCGCCGACGATCGCGCAGGCCACGATGGCCCCGAACGGCGCGGAGTGCGGCATCAGCGCCAGCGCGACGAACGCGGCCGCCTCGAGAGGGGCGCCGGTCAGCAGCACGGCGGTCTGGCCGCGGCGATCCACGAGGCGGGCGAGCAGCGGGTTCGTGAGGCCCAGCGCGAGCGCGTACGCGGCGGCGGCGCCGCCGCCCTTCGCGTAGGAGCCCGTGAGGTGCTGCGTGTGCAGGACGAGCAGGAGCCCGATCGCGCCCATGGGCAGCCGCGCCACGCACGAGGCGAAGAAGAGGCCCTTGGCCCCCGGCAGGCGCAGCACGTCGCGCACGCCACCGAGGATGGCAAAAGGCGCAAACCGCGCGTGGATCGTGCTGCAGCGGGGTAGGCGGCGGGCGCGGTGCCGCGTGCGGGACGCGGCCGCGGGAGAGAGAGGAACCGAGACCATGCAGTGGACCGTCCGCTCGGCGATCGCGGCGCTCGCGGCCGCCGGCGCGCTCGCGCTGCCGGCGCTCGCGCACGCGGCGACCGGCTTCACGACCCAGGTCTCGCCCTCCGACGAGACGAACGCGACGGAGCCCGCGGTCGCCGTCGACCGCTCCGACGGCACCGTCTACGTCGCCTGGCAGGCGAGCGGCACACATGTCGCGCGCTCCGACGACGGCGGGCGGACGTTCACCCAGACCCCGGTCAACGACGCGTTCGGCAACGACGTCGGCGACGTCGACGTGCGCGTCGGGGGCCCGACGCCGTGCGCGACTGCGACCAGCACCTGCATCCCCGGCACGCACCGCGTCTACGTGAGCTCGATCGAGGAGGTCCCGCTCGCGCTCCAGGTCCACGTCGCCTACTCGGACGATCGCGGCGCGCACTTCACGGTGAACGAGGTCGCGGCCGTGAACCCGTCGTTCATCGACCGGCCGTGGCTCGCGGTCCGTCCCGACCCGGTCTCCGCGGACCAGGACCAGGTCTACGTGGCCTACCACGACTTCTCCGCGAGCCAGATCGACGTCGCGGCCTCCAGCGACGGCGCGCAGACGTTCGGGCCCTCGGTGGACGTGCTCGCGCAGAACGGGCTCGCCCAGACGCAGTCGTTCTGCAACACGGTGCCAAGCGACCTCGAAGTCGACCCCCGGACGGGAGAGGTCTACGTGCAGTGGATCACCGCCGACCCCGTGCAGAACACGACCGAGGGCTGCGACATCTCGCAGACCCAGGACTTCCATCAGGTCTGGGTCGCGCACTCGCCCCCGGCGGTCGGCGCGGGACCGGCCACGGTCACCACCTGGGACGCGCACGAGGTCTTCGACGGCGGCCCCGGGACGAACACGGACAAGATCTTCGCGACGCTCGCGGTCGACGACTCGGGGCTGCCCGGCGCGGCCGGCGACGTCTCCTCCGTCTTCGCCGACAACCTGCGCTCGGCGGACGCCTTCGACATCTGGTTCGCGCACTCCGCGGACAGGGCCCAGAGCTGGACGACGCCGGTCAGGGTCAACTCCGACAACGGCACGCACTACTTCCCCTGGATCGCCGCGGGCTCGACCGGCCGCGTCGACTTCATCTGGCTCGGCACGCCGGACCTCACGCCGACCGATGCCGGGCAGTCGCCCTGGCAGACGGCCTACGGGCAGACGATCACGGGCACGGAGAGCGCGCCGCGGTTCTCGCAGACCTCCGCATCCTCGGGCGTCATGCACGTCGGCGGGATCTGCACGACCGGGATCTTCTGCACCGTCACCGGAGGCAACCGCGACCTCGCCGACTCGATCTCGATCGCGATCGACCGCGGCGGCAGCGCGGCGCTCGCCTGGACCGACCAGGGGCGCGTGCTGCACGGACCGACGCACATCGAGTTCGGCTGCGTGACGGCCGGCCAGACGGCCGACGTGAGCGCCCAGCAGGGCCTCAGCTGCCGCGGGCCCGCCGGGTAGCGCCCGGTCCGACGACTACTCTGTGCGCGGCGTGGACTACTCCATCGCGCACTCGCTCAACCACTTCGCCGTGCAGCACGACGGCTTCGAGGATCCGCTGAAGGCCTACGTCGGCGCGGCGGAGATCCTCTTCCTGGCCATCGTCGTGGCCCTCTTCCTGATCGTGCCGGGGCGCGAGCGGCGCAAAGCGCAGCGCGCGGCGGTCTCGGCCGCCGCCGCGACCGGCATCGCGCTGCTGATCGCGCACTTCATCTCGACGGCGGTCGACCGCGTGCGCCCGTTCGTCGCGCACCCGCATTCGATCCACCCGTTCCTCGCGCATGCGGCGGACCCGTCGTTCCCCAGCGACCACGCGACCGCCGCGTTCGCCATCGCCGTCGCGGTCGTGCTGCGGCAGCGGGCCTGGGGCGCGGTGCTGCTCGTGCTCGCGGCCGTGCTCGCGGTGGGCCGCGTCTTCTTGGGCCTGCACTACCCCAGCGACGTCGTCAGCGGCGCCGCGATCGGCACCGTCGTCGCGCTGCTGCTGTGGGCGATCCCGCCCGTGCGCGAGCTGCTCGACCGCATCGCCGACATCTGCGCGGGCATCCTCGGCGCCGTGATCGACCGCGTCCTGCCGGCGCGGGCGGCCTAGGAGCTTGCACGCGTCCGATCTGCGCGCGCTCTGCGAAAGCGTGCTCGGGCAGAGCTGGGTCGAGGGCGAGCGCGACGGCGTCGCCTACGCGTACACGCGCCCGAGCCCCGGCCGCTACGAGTTCCAGTGGTACTGGGACTCCTGCCTGGCGGCAGTGGCATGGCGGCACTTCGACGCCGGGCGCGCGCGCGCCGAGCTCGAGAGCCTGCTCGCCGCCGCCCGCCCCGACGGCTTCATCGGGCACACCATCTTCTGGAAGCCGCTGCGCGGCGCGCGCCTGGCCTTCTACAACGTCACCTCGCCCGACGACGACATGACCTCGACGATCCAGCCTCCGCTGCTGCCGTGGGCGTGGCGGATCGCGGTCGGCGACCCGGCCGCCGACGAGCGGGTCGTGCGCCACCACGAGGCGATGCGGGCCGCGCGCGACCTCGACGGCGACGGGCTGCTGTGGCTGCTGCAACCCGACGAATCGGGGCTGGACGCCTCGCCGCAGTTCGATCGCGTCTGGGGCCGCCGCGCGCAGGGGCTGCCGCTCTTCCCGCTGCTCGTGCGCCGTAACCGGCATCTGGGCTTCGACATCCGGCGCGTGGCGGCGCGCGGCGGGCCGCTGCTGTGCGAGGTGCTCACGAACGTGCTGCACGGGCTCGCCGCCCTGGCGCTCGGGCGGCCGTCGCTCACGCCGGCGCTCGTGGCGCGGCTGTGGGACGCGGAGCGCGGCCTGTTCCTGCCCGAGGCGCGCGGCGCGCGGCGGCCGCGCGCCCCGCAGGTCGAGACGATCGCCGCGCTGACGCCGCTGGCGCTGCCAGACCTGCCGGAGCGGATCGGGCGCCGGCTCGTCGAGGAGCACCTGCTCGATCCCGAGCGCTTCTGGAGCGCCGTGGCGCCGCCGAGCGTCGCGCTGCGCGAGAAGAGCTTCAGCCTCGAGGACCGGCACCTCGGGCTGCGCCGCTACTGGCGCGGCCCGACCTGGGTCAACACCGCGTGGCTGTGCTGGATGGGGATGCTGCGCCTCGGCTACGAGCAGGAGGCCGCGCAGCTCGCCGAGCGCCTGCTCGCGGCGATCTGCCGAGAGGGCCTGCGCGAGTACTACGACCCGTTCACCGGGGCGGGCATGGGCGCCGAGGACTTCGCATGGTCGGCGCTCGCGATGGAGCTGCTCGATCCCGGCGAAGGACCGCGGACGAGCTACCTCGGCGGCGTGTAGCGTCGCCGTCGTGCTGGCCGACGGCGAGCTGGTGCTGCGAGCGCTCGAGGAGCGCGACATCGAGCCGCTGCTCGGCGTCATCAGCGCGCCGGGCGTGGCCGAGTGGTGGGGCCCGGTCGAGGACCGCGAGCACGAGGCGGAGGGGCTGTGGAACACCGCGGACGGCGGCGCGTTCGCGATCGAGGTCTCCGGCGAGCTCGCGGGCTGGCTCGGCTACGACGAGGTGCTCGAGCCGAGCTACCGCCACGCGAGCCTCGACATCGTCCTCGCGCCGCCGTTCCAGGACCGCGGGTACGGGCGGCGCGCGCTGCGGCTGGCGATCGGCTGGCTGACCGGCGAGCGCGGCCACCACCGCATCACGATCGACCCGCTGCTGGCGAACACGCGCGCGGTCCACGTCTACGAGCTCGCGGGCTTCCGGCGCGTCGGCGTGCTGCGGCGCTATCAGCGCCTGCACGACGGCCGCTGGCACGACGGCCTGCTGATGGAGCTCGTCGCCGAAAGCTGACGCTTACGTAAGGATTCGATATACTGCGCTTCGATGGAAGCAGGCGTCATCCGCACGGCGACGCGCTCCCGGCTCAGGCTGGGCGTGCACTCGGAGCACGAGCACTACAAGTGGTGGGCGCTCTCGTGCACGAGCCTCGGCATGCTGCTGGCGACGATCAACTCCGGCACGCTGATCATCGCCCTGCCGGACCTCGAGCGCTCGCTGCACACGACGATCCTCTCGCTCGTCTGGGTGATCCTCGCGTACATGATCGCCTCGACGGTGCTGGTGCTCACCGCCGGGCGCCTGTCCGACCTCTTCGGCCGCAAGAATGCCTACGTCGGGGGCTTCGTGCTGTTCTCGCTCGCCTCGCTCGGCGCGGGCTTCGCCGGCGGCGGCACCGAGCTGATCCTCTGGCGCATCGTCCAGGGCATCGGCGGCGCGTTCCTGTTCGCGAACGCCGCCGCGCTGGTCACCGACGCCTTCCCGCGCGAGCAGCTCGGCATCGCGATGGGCACCAACACGATGGTCGCCGCGATCGGCCTCGTGCTCGGGCCGGTGCTGGGCGGCGCGCTCGTCGCGATCTCCTGGCACTGGGTCTTCTGGTTCAACGTCCCCTTCGGCCTGCTCGGCGCGCTGTGGGGCGGCCTGGTCCTGCACGAGCTCGCGAAGCCTGACTCTCAGCGCGGCCTGGACCTGTTCGGCACGAGCACGTTCGTCGTCGGCCTGACGGGCCTCGTGCTCGCGGTCTCCAAGGGCGGCATCTCGGGCTGGAACGACCCGGTCGTCATCGGCGGGCTGATCGCAGCCGCCATCCTGCTGCCGATCTTCGTCCTGATCGAGCACCGCGGCCGCGCGCCGATGCTCGACCTGACGATCTTCCGCGACCGCATGTTCTCCGCGGCCACCGGCGCGGCGTTCATCAACGGGCTCAGCCGCTTCGCGCTGATGTTCGTCTTCGTCTTCTACTTCCAGGGCGCGCAGGGCGACACCCCGATCACGGCCGGCATCAAGCTCGCCCCGATGGCGGTCGGAATGCTGATCTCCTCCCCGCTCGCCGGCCTCTACGCGGACCGCCACGGCTCGCGCGTGCTCTCCGCGCTGGGCATGCTCGTCACGGCCGCGGGCCTCGCACTGATGACGACGCTGCAGATCCACACCGCCTACTGGCAGAGCAGCCTGTGGCTGCTGATCGTCGGCGTCGGCTCGGGCATGTTCAACTCGCCGAACACCGCCGCGATGATGGGCACGGTCCCGGCGCACCGGCGCGGCATCGCGGCCGGGACGCGCACGATGCTCCAGAACACCGGCGCCGTGCTCTCGATCGCGTTCGTGCTGGCGATCATCACCGCCGCAGTCCCGAAGGACGTGCTGCTGAAGATCTTCTCCGGCGTCGCCTCCGGCCTTTCCACCGCGCGCCTGGACCCGTTCATCGCGAACATGCACACCGCGCTGTGGGTGCTGGCCGCGGTCTCCCTTGTCGGCGCGTTCGTCTGCATGCTGCGACCGCGCCACGCGGAATCATGAGCGCCACCGTGCCGGGCACCCTGCGCATCGGCGACGTCGCCAGGCTCGTCGGCACCACGCCGCGCACGATCCGCTACTACGAGGAGATCGGGCTGCTGCCGGCGGCCGGCGAGCGTGCGAGCGGGCAGCACCGCGTCTACGGCGAGGACGAGGTCGAGCGCCTGCGCGAGGCGCTGCGGCTGAAGTCGCTGCTCGGCCTGAGCCTCGAAGAGCTGCGCGAGGTGCTGGAGGCCGAGGAGGCGCGCGCCGCGCGCCAGGAGGAGTTCTGGCGCGAGGGCGTCAGCGCCCGGCGCAAGCGCGAGATCCTCGAGCAGGGCCTCGCCCACGCCGAGCGCCAGCTCGAGCTCGTGCGCCGCCGCCGCGACGACCTCGAGGGGCTCGCGCGCGAGATCGAGGAGCGCCGCGACCGCATCATGCGGCGCTTCGACGAGCTCTAGACGGTCCAGACCTAGCCGGTCAGGGGCTCGCGCTCCAGCGGCTCCTCCGCGATGCGGTGGAAGCGCCGTGCCTGGCGCGTGCGGTAGGCGTCGACGATCAGGATCTGGATCGTGCCCGCGACCGGGATCGCCGCCAGCGCGCCGACGATCCCCGCGACCTCGGCGCCGACGAGCACCGAGATCAGCACCGCGAGCGGCGAGAGCTGCACGGTCCGCCCGTAGACGAGCGGCTGCAGCACGTGGTTCTCGAGCTGCTGATAGACGATGAAGTAGACGAGGATCACCACCCCGGCCGGGATCGAGGTGAGGAAGGCGACGATGGCCAGCGCGATGGCGGCCAGCGTGGCGCCGGCGAGCGGGATCAGGTCGAGGATCGCCGTCAGCAGGCCGAGCGCCAGCGGGAACGGCACGCCCATGATCACGAGCACGAGCGCCGCGGTCAGGCCGGCGATGATCGAGAGCAGCAGGTTGCCGGTGACGTAGCCGGAGACCGTGCGCCCGATGCGGCGGCCGACGTTGCGCCAGCGCGGGCGCGAGCTCGGCTCCATCAGGCCGAGGCCGCGCTCCCACCACGCCGGGCCCTCGAGCAGCATGAAGATCGTCAGGAAGATGATCGTGACGACGCCGATGACCGCGGCGACCACGCTGCGGGTGAGCGACAGGACGGCGCTCGCGCCGCCGGCGAGCCTGGAGCCGCCGCCGTTGGTGATCATCTCCCGGACGCGCTCGACGATGTGGTACTTGCGCTCGAGGAAGCCGAATGGCCCTCTTCCTCTGGTGAGGTCGTGGATGTAGCCGGGGAGCGCGTTCGCGAACCCGGTGATCTGGTCGATCAGCGGCGGGATGAGGAGCGCCGCCAGCCCGGCGATGATCACGACGGCCAGC
>DASTWP010000295.1:0-2194 GCA_035765835.1 Solirubrobacteraceae bacterium | reverse complement strand
GCGGCGGTCGCGCCGGACCGCTCGAACGCGATCGCGCTGCCGACGTGCAAGGACTCGCAGCGGCCGTGAGGCGCGCGCTCGCGAGCGCCGTCGCAGGCGCGCTGCTGCTGAGCGGCTGCGGCGGAAGCTCGGACTACCGCGTCGACGCGATCTTCGACAACGCGAGCTTCCTGACGCCGAACACCGACGTGCGCATCGCCGGCGCGAAGGTCGGGACGGTCGTGGGCCTGGCGGTCACGCGCGACCACAAGGCGCGCATCGAGCTGTCGGTCGACCCGCGCTTCGCGCCCTTCCATGCGGACGCCGACTGCACGATCGAGCCGCAGTCGCTGATCGGCGAGCGCTTCGTCAACTGCACGCCCGGCACGCCGGCGGCGCCGGCGCTGCGCGCCCCGCGGCGCGGCGGCACGCCGATCCTGCCGGTGGCCGACACGCACTCGCCGGTCGACCTCGACCTCGTGCTCGGCATCTTCAGGCAGCCGGTGCGCGAGCGGCTGAGCCTCCTGCTGGACGCGCTCGGCGCGGGGCTCGCGGGCCACGGCGACGACCTGGGCGCGACGATCCGCCGCTCGGCGCCGGCGCTCGAGCAGACACGGCGCGTGCTGGCGGTGCTCGACGGCGACCGCGCGCGGCTCCAGGCGCTGATCGGCGACAGCGACACCGTCCTGCGCAGCCTCGCCGCCGGCCGCGGGCGGATCGCCGCGTTCGTGCGCAGCGCCGGCCACGTCGCGGCGACGACCGGCGTGCGACGGGCGCAGCTCGCGGCGGCGGTGCGCCGGCTGCCGGGGCTGCTCGCGCAGGCGCGGCCCGGCTTCGCGCAGCTCGAGTCCTTCGCGCACGCCGCCACGCCGCTCGCCCAGAGCCTGCGGGCCGCCGCGCCCGGCGTCACCGCGGTGATCGACGAGATCCCGCCGTTCGCGCGCCAGGCGACGCCGACGGTGCAGCGGCTCGGCACGACCGCGCGGCGCGCGCTGCCCGCGGTGCGGGCGCTCGCGCCGCAGGTGACGCGGCTGCGCACGTTCGCCGCCTCCGCGCTGCCGGCGTCGCAGCTGCTCGACTCGCTCGGGCAGAGCCTGCGCGGCGAGGGCGTCGTCGAGGGCCTGCAGACGATCATCTACTACAGCGCGACGGTCCTCGCGCGCTTCGACGCGCACTCCCACATCCTGCCGTCCTATCCGCTGAACCTGCTGTGCGCGGTCTACGCGACCACGCCCAGCGGTGACTGCAGCGCGCACTTCGCCTCGTGGAGGGCGCCGGCGCCGAAGGCCCGGCGCAAGCGCGCCTCCGCGCCGGCCGCCGGGCCCGCGCCGGCGCGGCCGCAGAAGCCGGCGCTGCCGCAGATCCCCCAGATCCCGAAGCTCCCGCCGGTCAAGGTCCCGAAGCTGCCGCCGCTGCCGCAGCTCCCTCCCGTGCCCTCCGTGCCGCCGGTCACGACGCCGCGGATCCCGGGCCTCCCGCCGATCGGGCTCCCGAAGCTGCGCGAGCAGGGCTCGCTCACCGGCCTCCTCGACTACCTGCTCGGATGAGGTTCCGCTCGAACAACCCCATCGCCGCGAACCCGGTCTTCCTGGGCGCGCTGACCGTGCTCGTCGTGTCGGTGGCGATGTTCCTCGCGTACAACGCGAACAACGGCCTGCCGTTCGTGCCGACCTACCGCATCGACGCGGTCGTGCCGGACGCCGCCGAGCTGGTCGCCGGCAACGACGTCGACGTCGGCGGTGCGCGCGTCGGCCGCGTCGCGCGCGTGAGCGCGGGCTTCGCGGACGGCCGGCCGGTCGCGGTGCTGGCGCTCGTGCTCGACAAGACGCTCGAGCCGCTGCCCGCGGACACGCTCGTCACCGTCCGCCAGCGCTCGAACATCGGGCTGAAGTACGTCGAGCTGCGGCCGGGCCGCGCGCGCACGCCGGTCCCCCAGGACGGCACGCTGCCGCTGCGCGACGCGATCCCGGCGGTCGACCTCGACCAGGTGCTCAACACGCTCGACCCGCGCACGCGGCGCGCCGCCGCCGACGCCGTCTCCGCGCTCGGCGTCGGGCTCGCCGGCCGCGGCGCGGACCTGGGCGAGGCGTTCGGGAACCTGCCGCGCATCATGGGCGACCTCGAGGTCGTCGGCCGCACGCTCGCGGGCCCGCAGGCCGACCTGCGCGGCTTCGTCGACGGCGCCGCCTCCGCGGCCGCGGCGATCGCGCCGGTC
>DASTWP010000294.1:0-23150 GCA_035765835.1 Solirubrobacteraceae bacterium | reverse complement strand
ATCGGCTACATGACGTTCGACGTGCTGGCGCTGTGGGCCGCGTTCGAGGCCTTCGGCGGCGCGCCTCCCGCCGGGCCGTTCGTCTTCGCCTACGTGATCGGCCAGCTCGGCGGCCTGATCCCGCTGCCCGGCGGCATCGGCGGGACCGACGGCGGCCTGATCGGTGCGCTCGTCCTCTACGGCGCGCCGCTCTCGCAGGCGACCGCCGCGGTGCTCGCCTACCGCGCCTTCCAGCTCGGGATCCCGGCGCTGCTCGGCACGGTCGCGTTCGTGCAGCTGCGCCGGCGGTTGACGCGGCACCCCGAGCCGGCGGCGCTCTGCTTCCCGCTCGCGGACAGCTGAGCGCGCGCTACTCGGGCGTCACGTAGGCGCCGCTGAGCCCGCCGTCGACGAGGAACGTCGAGGCGGTCACGTACGAGGAGTCCTCGCTCGCCAGGAACAGCGCGCCCTGGGCGATCTCCTCCGCGCGCGCGAAGCGGCCCATCGGCACGTGCACGAGCCGCCGGGCCGCCTTCGCGGGGTCCTTCGCGAAGAGCTCGCGCAGCAGCGGGGTGTCGACCGGGCCGGGGCAGAGCGCGTTGACGCGCACGCCGCGGCGCGCGAACTCGACCCCGAGCTCGCGCGAGAGCGACAGCACGCCGCCCTTGGAGGCCGTGTAGGAGATCTGCGAGGTCGCCGCGCCCATCACCGCGACGAACGAGGCGGTGTTGATCACCGAGCCCTTGTGCTCGCCGCCGTTCTCGAGCAGGTGCGGGATGCCGTGCTTGCAGCAGAGGAAGACCGACCTGAGGTTGACGTCCTGCACGCGCTGCCAGGTCTCGAGCGTCGTGTCGAGCACGCTCGCGTCGTCGCTCGGCGAGATCCCGGCGTTGTTGAAGAGCACGTCGATGCGCCCGAACGTCTCCCGCGCGCGCGCGAACAGATCGATCACCTGGCCCTCGTGCGTGACGTCGGCCTGCAGCGAGAGGTCGCCCGGCGCGTTCTCGGCGAGGTCGACGCCGACGACCTTCGCGCCCTCGCGCGCGAACAGCTCCGCCGTCGCCGCGCCGATGCCGCCCGAGGCGCCGGTGATCACCGCGACCTTGCCCTCGAGCCTGCCCATCACGCGTCCGTCGAGTAGTAGACGGTCTTGACCTCGCTGTAGTGCTCGAGCGCGTGGGGGCCGAGCTCGCGCCCGACGCCCGACTGCTTGAAGCCGCCGAACGGCGTCGAGACCCGCACGGACGTGTTCGAGTTCACCGACAGCACGCCGCTCTCCAGGGCGCGCGCGACGCGCAGCGCCTTCGCGCCGTCGCGCGTCCAGATCGAGCCCGAGAGGCCGTAGATCGTGTCGTTGGCGATCGCCACCGCCTCGGCCTCGTCGCGGAACGGGATCACGACCGCGACCGGGCCGAAGATCTCCTCGCGCGCGGCGCGGTCGTCGTTGGAGACGGGACACAGGACCGTCGGGGGAAACCAGTAGCCGGGCCCGTCGGGCGCCTCGCCGCGGATCGCCACCGGCGCGTCGCCGTTCACGAACGACGCGACGCTCTCCCGCTGCCCGGCGGAGATCAGCGGGCCCATCGTGCTCGCCTCGTCGAGCGGGTCGCCGACGCGGATCGCGGCGACCGCCTCCTCGAGCGCCTCCATGAAGCTGTCGAGCACGCTGCGCTCGACGAGGATGCGCGAGCGCGCGCAGCAATCCTGGCCCGCGTTGCCGAAGACCGCGAGCGGTGCGGCCGCCGCGGCCCGCTCGAGGTCGGCGTCGGCGAAGACGACGTTCGCGCTCTTGCCGCCGAGCTCGAGCGTGACGCGCTTGATCGTCTGCGCGGCGGCGGCGGCGATCGCGCGCCCGACCTCGGTCGAGCCGGTGAACGCGACCTTCGCGACGTCGGGGTGCTCCACGAGCCGCTGCCCGGCGGTGCGGCCGGGCCCGGCGACGACGTTGACGACGCCGTCGGGCAGGCCGGCCTCGAGCGCGATCTCGGCGAAGCGCAGCGCGCTCAGCGGCGTCAGCTCGGCGGGCTTGAGCACGACGGTGTTGCCCGCCGCCAGCGCCGGCGCGAGCTTCCAGCTCGCGATCGTCAGCGGGAAGTTCCAGGGCGTGATCAGCGCCACCACGCCGAGCGGCTCGCGCACCGTAAAGCCGAGCCCGCCGGCGACCGGGATCGTGTCGCCGAGCAGCCGCTCGGGCGCGCCGGCGTAGTAGCGAAAGGTCTCGACGACCATGCCGATCTCGCCGCGGGCGTCGCCGATCGGCTTGCCCGCGTTGCGCGCCTCGAGCACCGCGAGCTCCTCGTGGCGCCCCTCGAGCGCGTCCGCCAGCCGGTGCAGCAGCCGCGCGCGGTCGGCGGGGGCGACCGCGCGCCAGGCAGGGAAGGCGGCCTTCGCGCGGGCGACGGCCTCCTCGGCCTCCTGCTCGCCCGCGCGCGGGACCTCTGCCAGGACCTGCTCGGTCGCCGGCTCGATGACGCTCAGCGTGTCGCTCACGACCGCCGCGAGGCTACCCCGCGGGCGCGGGCGCGATCCCGCCGACGCCGTCGTCCGGCGGCCCCTCGACCTCACCGAGCTCGCGGTCGAGCTCGGAGATCGTGTGGCGCGGGCCGGTGAACGTCTTCCGGGCGCTCAGGAGCCACCAGATGCCGACGGCTGCGATCACGCCGCCGGTGACCAGGGGCGCGTAGTTGACCGAGCTCCAGCTGAACGCCTTGTTGCCGGGAACGCCCGCGGGAACCGTCGGCAGGATGAAGATGATCGTGATCAGCGCGACCCAGAGCGTCGCGAACGGGTTCATCCACTTGTACTTGCGGCCGTTGGTCCACGGTCCGGCCTCGAACGCGTCCCCCTGGCGCCAGCGCAGGTAGATCGGGATGACGTAGGCGATGTACAGCCCGATCACCGCGATCGAGACGACCGCGTAGAAGGCGACCGGCACGTGCGCGGCGTTCGGGAAGTACGCCGGCACGGTGATGATCCCGGCGAGGATCGCCATGAAGATCACGGCGTTCGTGGGCACGCGCTTGGCGTTCACGCGGCTCCAGATCCGCCACCCGGGGATCGCGCCGTCGCGGCTGAACGCGTAGCACATGCGCGACGCGCTGGTCAGGCACGCGGCGCCGCAGAAGACCTGGCCCACCGTCGAGATGATCAGCACGAGCTTCACCCATGCCGAGCTCAGCGCGGTGTTGAGGATCGCGATCGCCACGTACTGGCCGCCCGCCGCCTCCTTGTTGATCGCACCGACGTGCGTGGCCGCGAACGTGAGCGAGAGCAGCAGCACCCAGCCGAACAGCGCCGAGTAGAAGATCGAGCGCCACACGCCCTTGGCGGCGTTCGTCGCCGCGCCGTGCGTCTCCTCGGATATGTGCGCGCACGAGTCGAAGCCGGTGATCGTGTACTGGGTCAGCAGGAAGCCGAGCGGCAGGATGTAGAACCAGTACATGTGCATCCCGAAGCCCGAGTTGTTGAAGCGGTGGCCGAAGACGAAGCTGAGGCTCGCGTGGTGGCTCGGGACGAGGATGAGCACGCCGAGGATGACCGCCACCCCGGCGACGTGCCACCACACCGAGACGCCGTTGATGCGCGCCACGAAGTGGCTGCCGGCGATGTTGACCACGGCGTGCAGCGCCAGGACGACCAGGAAGAGGAAGAACGTGCCGTGCAGGAAGACGGTCGGGTCGGTCGCCGCGCCCTTGAACCAGTTGACGTTGTAGAGGCCGAGCGTCGTGTTCAGGAACAGCGCCGCGCCGTAGTCCACCGACGCGGTGACCGCGATCAGGCCGATCAGGTTGAACCAGCCCGTGAACCAGCCCCAGGCCGCGCCGCCGAGCTTGGAGGCCCACCAGTAGATGCCGCCGGCCGTCGGGTAGGCCGACACGAGCTCGGACATGCAGAAGCCGATGATCAGGATCGGGATCGAGATCAGCGGCCAGCCCCACGAGATCGCGACGGGCCCCCCGTTGTTCCAGGCCTGGCCGTAGGTCGTGAAGCAGCCGGCCAGGATCGAGATGATCGTGAACGAGATCGCGAAGTTCTGGAAGCCGCTCCAGCTGCGGCTGAGCTCCTGCTTGTAGCCGAGCTCGGCGAGGCGTCGCTCGTCGTGGTCCATCGCGGGCGCTGCGGCCGTCGTCCCCATCCGGCACCCTCCTCCTCAGAAATGGTACGGAATACCAGCCTTATGGCTGGCGCGCCAGCCTACGGTCGCACGCGGACGGAAGTCAAGCGCGGCGTTTCGCGGCCTACAGACGCTCGAAGCCGCGGAAGCGCTCCCAGTCCGTGACGGCCGCGTCGAACGCCTCGAGCTCGACGCGCGCCGCGTTCAGGTAGTGCTCGACGACCTCCTCGCCGAACGCCTCGCGCGCGAGCGCCGAGGCGGCGAAGAGCTCGCGCGCCTCGCGCAGCGTCGAGGGCACGCGCGGCTTCCCTGAGACGTATGCGTTGCCCGCGAGCGGCGGCTCGAGCTCGAGGCCGCCGTCGATGCCGTGCAGGCCGCCTGCGATCAGCGCCGCGAGCGCGAGGTAGGGGTTGACGTCCGCCCCCGGCAGGCGGCACTCCATCCGCGTCGCCGCGCCGTGGCCGACGACGCGCACGGCGCACGTGCGGTTGTCGTGCCCCCAGGCCACGGTCGTCGGCGCGAACGACGCCGCCGCGAAGCGCTTGTAGGAGTTGACGTTCGGGGCCAGGAACAGCGTCAGCTCGCGCAGCGTCGCCAGCACCCCGGCCTTGAAGCGCGCGAACGTCTCCGGCTCGGCCTCGAAGAGGGCCGTCCCGTCGTCGCGGCGCAGCGAGAGGTGGATGTGGCACGAGTTGCCCTCGCGCTCGTCGAACTTCGCCATGAACGTGATCGCCATGCCCTCCTGTGCGGCGATCTCCTTCGCGCCGGTCTTGAAGACGACGTGCTCGTCGGCCGCGGTGAGCACGTCGGAGTAGACGAAGTTGATCTCGTGCTGGCCGAGGTTGCACTCGCCCTTGGAGTCCTCGACGCGCATCCCCGCGCCGGTCATCGCGTTGCGGATGCGGCGGATCAGCGGCTCCACGCGGGCGGTGCCGAGCAGCGAGTAGTCGACGTTGTAGAGGTTCGCGGGCTCCAGGTCGCGGTAGCCGCGCCGCCACGCCTCCTCGTAGGGCGTGCGGAAGACCATGAACTCGAGCTCGGTGCCGGCGAACGCGGCCCAGCCGCGCTCGGCGAGGCGCTCGACCTGGGCGCGCAGGACCTGGCGCGGCGAGGCCACGACGGGCTTGCCGTCGCCCCACGCGACGTCGGCGAGCACGAGCGCGGTGGCCTCGTGCCACGGCACGTCGCGCAGCGTCGCCATGTCGGGCCGCAGCTCGAAGTCGCCGTAGCCGCGCTCCCACGAGGCCATCGCGAAGCCCTCGACCGTGTTCATCTCGACGTCGACCGCGAGTAGGTAGTTGCACGCCTCCGCGCCGTGCTCGGCCACGCTGTCGAGGAAGTGCCGCGCGGTCAGGCGCTTGCCCTGGAGGCGCCCCTGCATGTCGGTCATGGCGAGCAGGACGGTGTCGATCGCGCCGGTCGAGGCCGCGCTGGCGAGTTCTTCGAGCGTCACGGGGCGCGACCGTACCTGCGTATATGGTCGCTCGTCCATACCTCATGTCCGCGCCGTCCGATCTCGCCCCGCTGCTGGACCGCCTCCGGCCGCTCCTCGGCCCGCCCGCGGGGGCGCCCGAGCCGCTCGACGGCGGGATCACGAACCGCAACTTCCGCGTGCGGCTCGGGGGCGAGGACTACGTCCTGCGCGTGTGCGACCGGGACGCTGCGGTCCTCGGCATCGATCGCACGACCGAGGCGCTCGCGGCGACGCGCGCCGCGGAGGCGGGCATCGGCCCGGCGGTCGCGGCATGGCTCGCCGAGGAGGGCGCGCTCGTCACGCGCTGGCTCGGCGGCGGCGGCCTCACGGCGGCGGAGCTACGGACGCCCGGGCCCCTCGCGCAGGTGGCACGCGCGCTGCGCGCCTTCCACGACGGCCCGCCGCTCCCGAGCGCGTTCGCGGTCTTCAACCTCGTCGAGTCGGGCGGCGAGCTCGTGCGCCGCGCCCGCGGCGCCACGCCCGCGGGCTACGAGCGGGCGCTCGCCGCGGTGCGCCGCGTCCGCGCCGCGCTGCGCGGCCCGGAGCATGCGCCCGCGCCGTGCCACAACGACCTGCTGGCCGCGAACTTCGTCTGCGCGGACGGGCGCGTGCACATCGTCGACTGGGAGTACGCGGGCATGAACGACCGCTTCTTCGACCTCGGCAACCTCGCCGTCAACAACGGGTTCGGCGCCGACGACGAGCGCGCGCTGCTCGAGCTCTACTTCGGGGAGCCGGCGAGCGAGAAGCGCCTGGCCGCGCTGCGCCTGATGCGGATCGTCTCGGACTTCCGCGAAGCGATGTGGGGCGCGGTGCAGTCGGTGCGCTCGCGGATCGAGTTCGACTACGACGGCTACGCGCGGGAGCACTTCGCGCGCCTGCTGGCCGCGATCGAGGGCGGCGACCTCGAGGACTGGTTGCGTGCCGCGGCCGCGTGAGCTGCCGGCCCGTGCGCGGGTGGTGATCGTCGGCGGGGGCGTGGGCGGGGCCTCGATCGCCCGTCACCTCGCCGCCCTCGGCGAGCGCGACGTCGTGCTGCTCGATCGCGACGAGCTCACCAGCGGCTCGACGTTCCACTCCGCGGGACTCGTCGGGCAGCTGCGCTCGACGGTGTCGCTGACGCGCATGATGATGCACTCGGTAGCGCTCTACCGCGAGCTGGGGGAGGACTGCGGCTGGACGGAGGTGGGCTCGCTGCGGCTGGCGTCCTCGCAGGAGCGGATGGAGGAGCTGCGCCGGCAGGCGGCGTGGGCGAAGACGTTCGGGCTGCCCCTGGAGCTGATCTCCGCGGCCGAGGCCCAGGAGCGGTTCCCGCTGATGAGCACGGAGGGGGTGCTGGGCGCCGTGTTCCTGCCGACCGACGGCTACCTCGATCCGTCGCAGCTCACCTACGCGCTCGCCGAGCGCGCGCGCGCCGGCGGCTGCCGGATCTTCACGCACACGCGCGTCACCGGCATCGACGTGGAGCGCGGCCGCGTGCGCGGCGTGCAGACCGAGTGGGGCCCGATCGAGTGCGAGGTGCTCGTCAACGCCGGCGGCATGTTCGCGGCCGAGATCGGGCGCCTGGCCGGCGTGCGCGTGCCGATCGTGCCGATGGCGCACGAGTACCTCGTCACGCAGCCGTTCCGGGAATCGGACCCCGCCCACCCCGGGCCGCGGCTGCCCACGCTGCGCGACCCCGACCTGCTGATCTACTTCCGCGAGGAGGGCGCCGGCCTGGTGATGGGCGGCTACGAGCGCGAGTGCGCGCCGTGGGCGCTCGACGAGCGGCTCGTGGACCGCATCGCGCCGGACTTCAACGGCCGCCTGCTGGAGGAGGACTGGGACCGCTTCGCGGAGATCGTGCGCAACTCGCGCGAGCGCGTGCCCGCGATGGAGGACGTGAAGGTCACGCGCCTGATCAACGGCCCGGAGGCGTTCACGCCCGACGGTGAGTTCTGCCTCGGCGAGACCGACGTGCGCGGCCTGTTCGTCGCCGCCGGCTTCTGTGCGCACGGGCTCGCGGGCGCGGGCGGGATCGGCAGGGTGATGGCCGAGTGGATCCACGAGGGCGAGCCGTCGCTCGACCTGTGGGAGATGGACATCCGCCGCTTCGGCGCGCACTACCGCTCGCCCTCGTACACGCTCAAGCGCACGCGCGAGGTCTACGAGACCTACTACGACATCCGCCATCCCGGGCACGAGCGGCAGGCGGGCCGGCCGCTGCGGGTCTCGAGCGCATACGAGTGGCACCGCGCCCACGGTGCGTCCTTCGGCGAGAAGTCCGGCTGGGAGCGCGTGAACTTCTACGAGCCGAACGCGGCGGCCGGCGACGACGCGCTGCGCCCGCGCGGCTGGGCGGGCCGCCACTGGTCGCCCGCCACCGGCGCCGAGCACGCCGCCACGCGCGAGCGCGCGTGCCTCTTCGACGAGTCCTCGTTCGCGAAGCTCGAGGTCGCAGGCCCCGGTGCGGCGGAGTTCCTGGAGTCGCTGTGCGACAACCGCGTCGCGCGCGAGGTGGGACAGATCACCTACACGCAGATGCTCAATGCCCGCGGCGGGATCGAGTGCGACTTCACGGTCACGCGCGTCGAGGAGGAGCTGTTCGCGATCGTCACCGGGACGGCGTTCGGCAACCACGACCTCTCCTGGATCAGGCGCCACGCGCCGGACGACGGCTCGGTGCGCGTGAGCGACGTGACCGCGCGCTGGGCGTGCTTCGCGCTGTGGGGCCCGCTCGCGAAGGAGGTCCTGGGCCCGCTGAGCGCCGACCCGCTCGACTTCGGCTATCTGCGGATGCGCGACATCGCGGTCGGCGACGTGCCGGTGCGCGCGCTGCGCGTGACGTTCGTGGGCGAGATGGGGTGGGAGCTCTACTGCCCGACCGAGTACGGCGCCGGGCTGTGGCGGGCGCTGTGGGAGGCCGGCGAGCCGCACGGGATGCTGGCCGGCGGCTACCGGGCGATCGACTCGCTGCGACTGGAGAAGGGCTATCGCGTCTGGGCCGCCGACATCACGCCGGACGACACGCCGCTCGAGGCCGGGCTCGGGTTCTGCGTGCGCCGCGACAAGGACTACGTGGGGCGCGCCGCGCTCGAGGCGCGCGCGCCGGCCAAGCAGCTGTGCTGCCTGACGCTCGCCGACCCGCGCGCGGTCGCGCTCGGCAACGAGCCGGTGCGGATCGGCGGCGAGATCGCCGGGCGCGTGACCAGCGGCGGCTACGGCTACACGGTCGGGCGCTCGATCGCCTACGCCTACCTGCCGCCCGAGCGCGCCGCGCCGGGCACGCAGGTCGAGGTCGACGTCTTCGGCGAATGGGTCGCCGGCGAGGTCGCCGCCGAGCCCTTGTACGACCCTGCGGGCGCGCGCCTGCGCGGCTGACCGCCGGCCGCTACGCGGCGAACGGCTCCTCGCCGAGCGCGAGCAGCGCCTGCACGGGCTCCGCGGCGAACTGCCGGCCGACCAGCCCGCGGCACTCCGCGAGCGCCTCCGCGGTCTCCTTCGGCGAGCTGTAGGGGCGCGCCGTGGTCATCACGTCGAACGCGTCGGCGACCGCCAGGATCGCGGCGCCGTCGGAGATCTGCTCGCCCGCCAGGCCGTCCGGGTAGCCGCGCCCGTCGGGCCGCTCGTGGTGCCCGCGGATCCAGCGCACCTGCTCGGGCGAGAGCACGTCGGCCGTGATCTCCGCGCTGAGCGCGGCGTGGCGCTTGATGATCTCGAACTCCTCGGCGTCGAGCCGGCCGGGCTTCAGCAGCACCGCGTCCGGGACGCCGAGCTTGCCGACGTCGTGCACGAGCGCGGCCTCCTCGAGCAGCATGATCCGCTCCGGCGTCCACGCCATCCGCTCGGCCAGGCGCCGCGCGAGCGTCGCGACGCGGTCGGAGTGGCGGCCGGTCACCGGGTCCTTGGCGTCGATCGCGCGCGCGAGCGCGCGGATGCCGAGCAGCGCCTCCGCGCGCTGGAGCTGCGAGGGGCGGCCCAGCACGGGCAGCGAGCCGCCGAGCTCCGGCTCGTAGATGCACGTCGCGTCGCGCCCGTGCAGCTTGCTCCAGTGCAGAGCGCCGCCCGCCAGCTCGTAGAGCCCCTCGGCGTCGCCGCCGGCGCGCCGGTCGCAGATGCCCGCCGAGATCGTCAGCCGCAGCCCGGCAGGCAGGGTCGTCGTGGCGATCGAGGTGCGCGCGCGCTCGAGCACGGCGAACGCGTCCTGGCCGCTGCACGCGGGCAGGATCAGCGCGAACTCGTCGCCGCCGATCCGCGCGAGCGTGTCGTCGGCGCGCGTGAAGCGCAGCAGGATCTTCGCCACCTCGCGCAGGACGACGTCGCCGGTGTCGTGGCCGGCGGCGCCGTTGATCGCCTTGAAGCGGTCGACGTCGACGCGCGCGAGCGCCAGCGGGCGGCGCCGGCGGCGCGCCGCGGCGAGGTCCTCGCGCAGGCGCTCCTGGAACGCGCGGTGGTTCGGCAGCCGCGTCAGCGGGTCGACGAGGACGGGCATCGGCGAGACGGTCATCGCGTCACCTCGGTGGCGGTCAGGACGGCGGGAGGTCGCTCGACGCGGTCGCGCCCGCCGCGCTTGGAGGCGTAGAGGGCCTCGTCGGCGGCGCGCAGCAGCGACTCCGCCTGCGGAGCGTCCGACGGGAACGTCGCCGCGCCGACACTGACGCTGACCCGCTCCGGCAGGTCCATCGCGCCGACCACGCGGCGCAGGCGCTCGGCGATCTCGAGCGACTCCTGCACCCCGCAGCCCGGCAGCACGATCGCGAACTCCTCGCCTCCGTAGCGCGCGACGAGGTCGATCGCGCGGCTCTCGGCCGCGAGCGCCTGCGTCAGCGCCTGGAGCGCCTCGTCGCCGGCGAGGTGGCCGTGCGCGTCGTTGAAGTCCTTGAAGTGGTCGACGTCGAGCAGCAGCAGGCTCAGCTGCCCCTGCTCGCGCCGCGCCCGCTCGACCTCGCGCGGGAACACGAGGTCGAAGACGCGCCGGTTCGCCACGCCGGTGAGGCCGTCGGTGTCCGCCATCCGCTGGATCTGCTCGAGCAGCCACGCGTTGCGCAGCGCCAGCGCCGCGTATGCGGCGAGCTGTCCCGCCACCGCGACGACGCGGCGCTCGATCCGCCGCCCGCGGCCGCCGGGGTGCTCGACGACGACCGCGCCGAGCAGCTGGCTCTCGGCCAGCAGCGGGAGCACGACGACGCGCTCGGCGCCCGGCAGCAGGGCGGCGGCGACCGGGCTGTCGGCGGGGTCGAGCCGCCTGGCGAGCACCGCCCCGCGCGTGATCAGCGCGTGCTGCACGACACCGTCCAGGCGCGCCCGCTGCGCCGGCAGCTCGCCCGCGCCGCGCCGCGCCAGCAGAGCGACGCCGTCGCGCGTGCCGATGACGGCGCCGCGCCCGAACCCGAGCGTCCGCTCGAGCCGCGCGAGCAGCGTCGCCGCGATCTCGTCGGGGCTGTGCAGCTGCTCCATCTCGGTCGCCATCCCGGCGAGCGCGTCGGAGTCCTCGCGGCGGCGGCGCAGCTCGCGCTCGTTGAGGCTCGAGAACGCGGCCGTCACCAGCGCGACGACCCAGAACGCGGTCATGTTGAAGATCGCCAGCGCCGAGACCCCGCCGTGCGGCCCGGGCAGCGTGCCCGGGGCGCTCTCGCGCGTCGGGATCAGCGCCGCCGCCTGCGCGTAGAGCACGACCATCGAGAGCAGCGAATGCCAGAGGGCGATCTTCAGGCCGGTGCGGTAGGACGCCAGCAGCGTCACCGCCACGAGGTGCACGTAGAGCAGAAAGCGCAGCGGGCTCTGCGTACCGCCGGTGAGGTAGCCCGCCCACGCGAGGTAGACGCCGTCGACGAGCAGCAGCCCGCCGAGTGTCGCGAGGCTCGCGCGGCGGCCTGCGCGGCGCACGAGCTCGCAGGCGCCGACGATCGCCAGGTAGCCGGCGCCCATCAGCCAGAGCTCGCGCTGCACGGCCGCGTCGACGTGGAAGCCCGCCGAGGCGCCGGCGAGCACCACCGCGACGAAGGCGACGCGCAGCACTTGGAGGCGGGCGAGCCGCTCGGTGAGCGAGACGACTTCGCCGGGGACGACGGTGGTCGGGATGAGAGAGATGCGTGACATGGCTATTCGAAGGTGAGGAGGTCGTGCTTGGAGTCCACGGGCGCGAGGCGGAGCTTCGGGTCGCGGCGGTCGATCCGGCCCTGGAGGGCCAGGAAGAGCAGGACGATCAGCGCCAGGCCGATCGGGAACGAGAACCGGTTCGCGGTGGCGAGCGCGGCGCGCGAGAGCAGCGCGAGCGTCGTCGGCGCGGCGTGGCGCGTGGGGCGCCGGACGCGGCGCGGCGTCGTCGGCAGCGGCTCGCGCCGGCGCGTGGCGCCCGGCCCGCCGAGGCCCGGAGCGCGGCTGCCCGGGACCCGGACGAGCACGGCGGCGCGGTGCCTGCGGCGGTGGTGGCCCCGGGCGTGACGGTGACGCGCGGGTGCCGCAGCGGGCGCGGCCGCGCTGTGGACCGCGTCGATCGCCTGCCGGGGAACGGGCGGCGCGGACGGCGCGGGCGCAGCCTCGCGCGGCGGCGCCTGGTCCTGGTGCGGCGCGGGCGCCGGGTCATGGCGGTGTGGCTTGCCGGAGGGCGCCGGCGGCTGCGCCGGGACCGGCTCCGGCGGCGGTGGTGTGGCAGCGGGCGGGGGCGGGGGCGGGGTGACCTGCCCGGTCGTCGGCGGAGCCGTCCACGTGTACGTCACGACCGCCGCGCCGTCGGCCGGGGGAGTCGCGTCGGGGGCGTTCGCGCATCCCGCCGTGAGGCCGCTGACGTACGCGCACACGACGTCGGTGCCCGCGGTCGGCTCGCTGAAGGGGATCGAGCAGCCCCCGGCCGGGCCGGTGACGCAGGTGCCGAGGTCCGGCGTCGTGAAGTCGCTGCCGTCCCCGGGATCGTGCGCCGATCCGGCCAGCAGCTCGAAGCTCACCGTGGCGGAGCTGCCGAGCACCCCGAACGGCGCGCCGAACTGGTCGAGCACCGACGCCGTCAGCTCGGCGGTCGAGCCGGGCTGGCCGGCGCCCGCGCGCGGGGCCAGGCCGACCGACGTCGGCACGCGGCCCTGCCAGCGCTTCTCGACGCAGTCGGTGCCGTCCGGCTCCGGGATCGAGCCCGCGCCCTTGCTGCCCGGCACGCACGGCCCGTCGCCGGGGGCGCTGTGGTTGACGCCCTCGGTGGGATCGGCCTCGACCGTGCTGTCGTCGCCGTCGACGTCGATCCACGCGAGCACGGCATCCGTGCCGCCCTGGTTCGCGGGCTCGCCGTAGGACACGGTGCAGGTCGACGGCTGGTTCTTGCCACCGCCGGCGGTCACGCACGTCATGTCCGGCGTCTGCGGCGTGTCGCCGTCCACGTCGCCGGGCCCCTGCGTCACCTCGAAGTCGACCTCGGCCCCGTCGACGCCGTTGCCGCTCGGGGCGGAGACCTGCGCGATCAGCGTCTGCTGCTCGCCGGCACGCGCCGGTCCACCGCCGGGCTTGATCTGCAGCGTCGCGGACGCGGCGCCCGGAGTCGCCGGCTGGGTCGCGTCCACGGGGGCGGCGAGGGCGAGCACGGCGGCCGTGGCGAGCGCCGCGATCGTGAGTGGCCGACGTCCGTGTCCTGCCATGCGCCGCATCATGCGACAAGCGGTGTGGAAGGCTGGACGGACGGCGGATGATCTGCGGTGTCCGGATGCTGACCCGCGCCGAGCGGCGCTCGGTTAGGATCGCCTCCGGTGAGCCTGCGCGAGCGCCTCGGCCTCGAGCATCCCGTCGTCGGAGCCGGCCTCGGCGGCGGGCTCTCCCGCGCGCGGCTGACGGTCGCGATCGGGGAGGCGGGCGGCCTCGGGCAGCTCGGCATCATGCCGCCCGCGATGCTGCGCGCCGAGCTGCGCGCGCATCGCGAGCGCAGTGCGCGGCCGGTCGCCGTCAACATGCTGCTGCCGTTCGCGCGCCGCGCGCACTGGGAGGCGGCGCGCGAGGCGGATGCCGTCGTGACGTTCTGGGGCGCGCCGCGCCGGCGTACGGATCGCGTCTGGGTGCACCAGTGCGGGTCCGTGCCCGAGGTGAAGGCTGCGGCCGAGGCGGGCGCCGACGGCGTGATCGTGCAGGGCGCCGAGGCGGGCGGCCACGTCCGCGGCACGATGCCGGCGCTCGAGCTGCTCGAGCGCGCGCGAGCGGCACTGCCGGCCGGCTATCCCGTGTGGCTCGCGGGGGGCGTCGCCGAGCGCGCCGACGCGCAGGCGGCGATCGCCGCGGGCGCCGAGGCGGTCGTCTGCGGCACCCGCTTCCTGCTCAGCGAGGAGAGCGACGCGCACGAGGACTACAAGCGGCGCCTGCTCGGCGCGCGCGAGACCGTGGTGACCGAGCTGTTCGGCGCCGGCTGGCCGGCGCCGCACCGCGTGGTGCGCAACGCGGCGACCGAGCGCTGGCTGCGCGGCAGCGACCGCGCGCCCGCATGGGTCGGCGCCCTGCACCACGCGACCGCGCCCGTGCTCTCGCGGCTGCCGGTCGCGCTCGTCCAGCGCGCGGCCGCGACGCAGCGCCCGTCCTCGCCGCTGCTGAGCCCGGCCGCCGCCACGACCGGTGACCCCGCGTCGCTCGTCGACGCCGGGCCGCTGTACGCCGGCGAGTGCGTCGCGCGGATCGAGTCGCTGCGCCCCGCGGGCGAGCTCGTGCGCGAGCTCGCCGGCGCCCCTGCCTAGCTCGGCGCCGACGCGTGGACGGAGTGCACCGGCGGCAGCCGCGTGGCGGCCTCGAACCACGTGGCGCCGGCGTCGGCGGAGCCGAAGAGGTCGCCCGAGGTGGCGCCGAAGTAGAGCTCGAGCGACAGGCCCTCGCCGCTCGTCGCGAACGCCTCGCGCAGCACGGTCAGATACGCGTGCTCCTGCGGCAGGCCGTCGCCGCGCGGCGTCCAGCTCGCGCCGGCGTCGCGCGTCTCGTAGACGCGCACGCGCCCGTCCGGGGTGACGCGGTCGCTGTCCGCGCGCAGCGGGATCACGTACGCGCTGTCGGGGTCCGCGGGGTCCAGCGCCAGCGGGAAACCGAAGTCGGACGGCAGCCCGTCGCCGACCGCGATCCAGCTCTCGCCCGCGTCATCGGAGCGGTAGACCCCGCCGTGGAACTGCATGAACAGCCGCTCGGGCCGGCGCGGAGCGCGCTGGAGGTCGTGGACGCACAGCGTCAGCGCGTCGAACTCGCCCGGCGCCTCGGGGAGGTAGCGCGCACGCAGGCCGTCGTTGCCGTTGCGCCACGTCGCGCAGCCGTCGTCGGTCAGCCACACGCCGACGGCCGAGAGTGCGAGCGCGAGTCGCTCGGGCTCGCCGGGCCAGGGCGCGATCGAGTGCAGGCACAGGCCCCCGCCGCCGGCCTGCCAGCGCGGCCGCGTCGGGTGCTCCCAGAGTGAGCGCACCAGCTCCCAGGACTCCCCGCCGTCCCGGCTCGCGAACAGCACGCCCGGGTCGCCGCCGGCGTAGAGCGCGCCGTCCTCGCCGGGCACGATCACCCACATCCGCGCGAGCGCCTGCTCGCCGCCCTCGGGCAGCGCGACGCCCCCGGCCTCGCGCCACTCGCCGTCGGCCTCCTCGGCCCACCAGAGCTTCGGGCCGTAGAACGCGGAGGTGACCGACGCGAGCAGCCGGCCGCTGCGCTCGTCGCGCAGCGCGTACTCGACGGGCTCGCCGGCGAACGCGCGCGAGCGCACGGCGAACGGCCCGCCCGGCGGCCCCTCCAGCACGAACAGGCCCTTCTTCGTCCCCACGACCAGCTCCGTCATCCGCTTCAGCCTCCGGAGATCGCCGGCAGCACGTCGACGCGGTCCTCGGGCGCCACAGGGGCGTCCTCGCGTGCGCGCTCGCCGTTGACGAACACGTTGATGTGACGGCGGATCAGCCCGCGCTCGTCGAGGATCCAGCCGCCGAGCCCGGGATGCGCGCGCTCGAGCTCGCGCAGCAGCTCGCCGACGGTCGCGCCCGCGAGCGTCACCTCGGCCTCGCCGCCGGCGAGCTTGCGCAGCGGCTCGCGCAGTCTCACGGTGCCCATCGGATGCTCTGACCGCGGGGCGGGCCGGAACTCATCGGTGTGGCGGCATCAGGCCGGCGAGGATGTGCTCGGTGCCCTCGAGGTGCGCTCGCAGGATCCGCAGCGCGGCCGTCGCGTCGTGGGCGGCGAGCGCGTCGGCCAGGCGCGCGTGCTCGGCGTTGGAATGGGTGAGAACCGCGTCGGGATGCGCGATGTGCGCGATCAGCTCGGAGACCTCGGCCTGCACCTCGGTCATCAGCGCGACCAGGCGCGGCACCCCGGTCGCCTGCGCGATCGCGATGTGGAAGCGGATGTCGGCGCGGCGGTACTCCTCGAACTCCGGACGCGCCGCCATGCGCGCGACGCACTCGCGCATCAGCCCGATGCTGTCCGCGTCCGCGCGCTCGGCGGCGAGCATCGCGGTCCCCGTCTCGACCGCCACGCGCAACCCGAGGACCTCGCGCCAGTCCTCGCGCAACGCGGACGGCGGGCCTTCCGCGAGAGGCGGCTCCTGCACGACGAAGGTGCCGCCGCCCCGGCCCCGCACGGACGTCAGGTGGCCGGACTGCACGAGCGTCGTGATCGCCTGGCGCAGCGTCGAGCGCGAGATGCCGAGCTGGTCGGCGAGCTCGCGCTCCGGCGGCAGGCGCACGCCGGCGGACAGGATGCCGAGGCGGATCGCCGTCCCGAGCCGCTCGACGGTCTCCTCGAAGGTCGTCGGCGCCTGGACCGGCTCGAAGACCGCCGCTACGGCGCTGTCCTGGGCCATCCCCTGCGACCCTAGCGCCGGCGGACGGCGTGCGGGGAGGGCCGCGTCAGCTGATGAGCTGCATCCGCAGCGCGGCCGCCACGGCGTGCACTCGGTTGCGCGCCTCGAGCTTGTGCATCGCGTTCTCGGTGTACGTGCGCACCGTCGCCGGGCTGAGGAACAGCTGCTGCGCCGCAGCCTCGGTGGTGTGGCCGTCGCCCAGGAGCTGGAGCACCTCGAGCTCGCGCGCCGAGAGCGGGGAGCGCGACTCGCGCCCGCGCTTGTCCAGCAGCCGGCCGGCGAGCGAGGCGTCGTACCAGCGCTGGCCACCGGCGACCGTGCGGATCGCGCGCAGGAACTCCTCGACCGGGCCCGCCTTCACGACGTAGCCGCGCGCGCCCGCCTCGATCGCCGTCTCGAGGCACTCGACGTCGTCGAAGCCGGTGTAGAGGACGACGGCGGTCTCGAGCCCGCGCGCGGCGATCTCGCGGCAGACGCCGAGGCCGTCGAGGCCGGGCATCCGCAGGTCGAGGATCAGCACGTCGGGCTTGCGGCGCTCGGCGAGCGCGACGGCCTCGTGCCCGTTCGCGGCCTCGCCCAGGACCGAGAGGTCCTCCTCGCGGTCGATCAGCGCCGCGACGCCCCTGCGCAGCGCGACGTGGTCGTCGCCGACGACGCATCCGATCGTTTCCTGCCTTGCCATCCGAACCTGCCCCCTAGGTCGTTGTTGCACAGGATCGTTTCGGCTCTGTCGGCCCTCTTACACCGGGCACTGCAGGAATGCAGCAGTTTGCGGCTCCGTTTTTCGGCAAAGTGGGGTGTCCGGATTCGCGGTTCGGGCCGAGGAACAGGGGGTGCGCCGCCTTCGCGCCACCTTCCTGGCCTTCGTGCTGCTGCTCGCGTGCGCCCCGTCCGCGCGCGCGGAGGGCCCCGCCGGCCCGGAGACCGTCCTCCAGGACGACGCGGTCCTGCTGCACTCCGACGACGCCGGCGTGAAGGCCGCGATGGCGCAGATCAAGGCGCTCGGGGTCGACCGTGTCCGCCTGACGGCCGGCTGGTCGGTGATCGCCCCGAAGCCGGACTCGGACACCAGGCCGGACTTCGACGCCACCGACCCGGGGGCGTATCCGAGCGGCGCGTGGCGGAACCTCGACCGCGCGGTGCAGGACGCGCACGACGCCGGCCTGAAGGTGATGATCGACATCGCCTTCTGGGCCCCGCACTGGGCGACACAGGGCGACGCGCAGGGCGACGCCCGCGCCCGCACGCAGATCGACCCCGCCGCCTACGCCCAGTTCGCCCAGGCGGTGGCGCGGCGCTACTCGGGCTCGTATGCACCGCCGGCGCCGCCCGCCCCGCCCCCGCCGAAGCAGAGCGCGCAGGAGGCGCTGCTCGACAGCGTGCTCGTGCGCAAGCCACCGCCCGCGGCCCAGCAGCAGGCGCCGCCGCCAGCGCCGCTGCCGGCGGTCGACATCTTCACGCTCTGGAACGAGCCCAACCAGCCCGGCTTCCTGATGCCGCAGTGGGCCCTCGAGGACGGGCAGTGGGTCGCGGCCTCCGCGGACGTGTACCGCGCGATGGTGTACGCCGCCTACCCGGCGATCAAGGCGGTCGACCCCGGCGCGCGCGTGCTGATCGGCGGGACCGCCTCGATGGGCTCCTCGGTGCCCGGTAGGAACGGCGTGCCCCCGCTCGCGTTCATCCGCCGGCTGGCGTGCGTGGACCAGAACCTCCAGCCGGTCACGACGGGCGCGTGCGCGAGCTTCCAGCCGCTGCCGGGCGACGGCTGGGCGCACCATCCCTACTCGCTGCGCACGCTGCCCTCGTCGGTGCCGAGGAACCCCGACGACCTGCCGGTCTCGCAGACGCCGAAGCTCGAGTCCACGCTGCGCGCGCTGGCCGCGGCCGGCCGCATCGCGCCGGCGGACACCGATCTCTACATGACCGAGTACGGCTACGAGACCTCGCCGCCCGACCCCAAGGCCGTCTTCGGGCCGCTCGACCAGGCATTGCTCCTCTCCTGGGCCGAGTACCTCGGCACGCGCGACCCGGCCGTCAAGATGTGGCCGCAGTTCCTGCTGCGCGACCGCCCGGGCGACCCGGCGGGCCCCACCATGCGCCCCTTCGGCGACTGGCAGACCGGGCTCTTCTACGCCGACGGCACGGCGAAGCCCGCCGCCGCGTCGTTCCGCACCCCGACGTTCGCGCAGTGCGTGCGCCGAGGGCACGGCGCGCGGCGGGTGGTCGTGTGGGGCCTGCTGCGCGATGGCGCGCAGGCGCGCGTGGTCGTCTCGCGCCACGATCGCGGCCGCGGCCGCGCCCGTCCGCGCGCCTGGACCGCGCGGGCCGTGACGCTGCCGGCCGCCGCTGCCGGCATCAGCCGCGTCGCGCCGTGGCGGCGTGGCGCGACCTTCCGCCTCAGCTGGCGCCTGCCGGACGGCACCCAGGTGCTCGGCCCGGCCGTCACCCCGGTCGGCTGCCCGGGCTCGCCGCGCTGGACCAGGCATCCCTGACGCTCCGCATTTTGCGGATCGCATCTGTCCGCAAGCTGGGCGCGAAAATCGCTGCAAAACGCCGTTTGGCGGCGTCCTCGGGTGGACGATGGTGTTCACATGACGAGCACCGTCCACACTCGCATGGACCCGGCGGGCGTGATGCCCGAGGTCCGGGTCTCCTGCTCGGTCTGCGGCGCACACGTCCTCGCGTGGCGCCTGTACTCGCTCAGCGGGCACTGCTCGAACTGCGGCAGCTACGAGGTGCGCCCGCTGCCGCTGCCGGAGCGCCGTCCGTGAGGGCGCTCGCGGCGATCGCAGCCGTCGCAGCGCTCTTCGCGCTGCCGGCGCCCGCGCTTGCCGGCGACGGTGGCGGCCAGCGCGCGATGAGCCCGGACGAGATCTACGCGCTCACCTGCGGGCACCTCGGCGTCTCCTGCGCCATCGCCCGCCCGCACGCGCACCACGCGCGCGCAGGCCGCGCGCGCCACCGGCGCGCCGCGACGGCCCGCCACTGAGCGCGCGATTCGCCGTTTCGGCGGGCGCGGACCGTGCCACACTGGAGCACATGTCCGCCACCACGTCCGCCCGCATCGACCGCGGCCGCGTCCAAGAGCTGACCGCGCGCGAGGAGAAGCGCCTCGACGAGCGCACGACCGCCTCGCGCGCGATGTACGAGCGCGCGCGCCGCACGCTCAGCGGCGGCGTCGCCTCGTCCTACCAGCTGCGCGACCCCTGGCCCATCTACCTCGAGCGTGGGGACGGCCCGCGCGTGTGGGACGTCGACGGCAACGAGATGTGGGACTTCCACAACGGCTTCGGCTCGATGGTGCAGGGCCACGCGCACCCGGCGATCGGGCGCGCGGTGAGCCGGCGCTACGCGCAGGGCACGCACTTCGCCGCGCCGACCGAGGACGCGATCGTCGTCGGCGAGGAGCTCGCGCGGCGCTTCCGCCTGCCGCGCTGGCGCTACACGAACTCCGGCTCGGAGGCGACGATGGACGCGATCCGCATCGCGCGCGCGCTCACCGGCCGCGACACCGTGATGAAGATCTTCGGCTCCTACCACGGCCACCACGACACGGTGATGGTCTCGATCGGCGTCGAGTACGACCGGATCGGCGACCACGAGAACCTCGCCTCGCTGCCCTACGGCGCGGGCATCCCGCAGGCGACGGTCGACATGACGATCGCCGTGCCCTTCAACGACGCGGGCGCCATGGAGCGGCGCATCGAGCGCCTGGAGGCCGAGGGTCGCAAGCCCGCCTGCGTGATCATGGAGGCGGCGATGATGAACCTCGGGGTCGTGCTGCCCGAGCCCGGCTACCTCGAGGCCGTCCGCGAGATCACGAAGAAGCACGGCATCGTCCTGATCTTCGACGAGGTCAAGACGGGCCTCTGCATCGCCGCCGGCGGCGCGGTCGAGCGCTTCGGCGTCGTGCCGGACATGGTCACGCTCGCGAAGGCGCTCGGTGGCGGCCTGCCGACCGGCGCGATCGGCGGCAGCGAGGAGGCGATGGCGGTCGTCGAGGACGGCAGCGTCTACCAGGTCGGCACCTACAACGGCAACCCGCTCGGCATGGCGGCGGCGCGCGCGTCGCTGCTCGAAGTGCTGACGGACGACGCCTACCGGCACCTCGACGCGCTCAACGCCCGCCTGCTCGCCGGCTGCACCGAGGTGATCGAGAAGCACGACCTGCCGGGCTACGCGGTCGGCGTCGGCTCCAAGGGCTGCGTCACGTTCTCGCCGCAGAAGGTCGTCGACTACGAGACCTTCAAGTACAACCAGGACGCCGAGCTCGCCGACCTCGCGTGGCTGTTCAACATGAACCGCGGCGTCTTCATGACGCCGGGCCGCGAGGAGGAGTGGACGCTGTCGGTCACGCACACCGACGAGGCCGTCGACCGCTACGTCGCGGTCTTCGAGGAGATGGCGAGCGAGCTGACGCGCTGAGCGTCAGCGCTGCCTGATCGCCGCGCGGCGGATCTTGCCGCTCGCCGTCTTCGGCAGGCCCGCCGCGAACTCCACGATGCGCGGGTACTTGTAGGGCGCGGTCTGTGCCTTGACGTGGTCCTGGAGCGCGCGCGCCAGCTCCTCGCTCGGGGCGAAGCCGTCCCGCAGCACGACGACCGCGCGTACGACCGAACCGCGCTCGTCGTCCGGCGCCGCGACGACCGCGGCCTCGGCGACCGCCTCGTGCTCGACCAGCGCGGACTCGACCTCGAACGGGCCGATGCGGTAGCCGGCCGAGATGATCACGTCGTCCGTGCGGCCCTCGAACCAGAGCCAGCCGTCGCCGTCCTGCGCGACGCGGTCGCCGGTGTGCCACGGGCCCTCGTGCGGCTGCTCCCCGAGGTAGTGCAGGAAGAACGTCGGGTCGGTGGCGGGGTCGAGCACGAGCTCGCCGTCCTTGACCCACGCCTTCACGCCGGGCAGCGGGCGGCCCATCGAGCCCGGGCGCGCGGGCTCCCCGACCGGGTTGGCGGTCACCTGACCGGTCTCCGTCTGGCCGTAGCCGTCGCGGATCTGGAGGCCCGTGACCTCCTCCCAGGCGCGCAGCACCTCGGGGTTCAGCGCCTCGCCGGCGGCGACGAGGCCGCGCAGGTCGGGCAGCGCCGTCAGGGTCGCGCGCTTGGCGATCACGCGGTACTCGGTCGGCGCCATGCAGAGCACGTTCACGCGCTCGCGCGCGAGCAGCTCCAAGCGCTCGCGCGGGTCGAAGCGCGCGTCGTGCAGCAGCGCGGCGGCGCCGCGGATCCAGGGGGCGATGAACGCGTTGCGGGCGGACTTGCTCCAGCCGGCGGCCGCGGTGCACCAGACGAGCTCGCCGGGCTGTGGCCCCAGCCAGTGCTCGGCCTGGAGGCGCTGGCCGAGCAGGTAGCGCTGCCCGTGCAGCACGGCCTTCGGCTCGCCGGAGGTGCCCGACGTGAAGGTGACCAGGCACGGGTCGCCGGGCTCGAGCTCGGCGGGCGGGGGAGGGGGCGCGGCCGGCTCGTCCTCGAACGGCACCGCGATCGTCGGGCCGCTCCAGCCCGCCTCGGCGAGCGTCGCGCGGTTGCGCTCGGCGCAGACGACGACGCGCGGCTGCGCGACCTCGAGCCGCAGGCGCAGGTCCTTCGGCCGCAGCTGCTCCGAGCAGGCGAGCACCACGTGCCCCTGCCGGAAGCAGGCGAGCATCGTGACGACCCATTCGGGGCGGTTGCCGACGAGCGTGAGCACCATGTCGCCGCGGCGCGCGCCGAGCGAATGCAGGCGCGCGGCCTGCCGCTCGGTCGCGGCGAGCACCTCGCCGAAGCTCCACTCGCGCCGCCCGCCGCCCGCGTCGAGCTCGACGAGCGCGCGCTCGGCCGGCGGCCGCGCCGCGACGATGTCCCGCGCGAAGTTCACTGCGCGGCAGGCTATCCGGCGCTCACATCTTGCCGAGGCCCCAGCGCGGCTTGCCGGCCTGCGTGAGGAGATGCCCTATGCGGCCGAGCACGGCAGCGACTGCGGCGAGGGCCGCGAGCGCCTCGGGATCGGCGGCCCGCTGCTCCTGGCTGTAGACCTCGAGCACGCCGAGGACGCCCTCGGGTCCGCGGACCGGGACGACCGCGCCGCTGGAGAGTCCCGCGGCGGCGGCCTCCTTGAGACGCGGCTCGTCGGACGCCGAGGTGTCGGCGATCCATTGCACATCGCCGCCCTGGAGCACGCCGGCGGCGATGCCGCCGCCGGCGCCGAGCGTGGCCCCCCAGCTCGCGCTCTCGAATGCCCACAGGCCGAGGTTCGGGTCGGTCGTGACGCCGGCGCAGCGGGCGGACGCGCCGCCGATGCCGTCCTGCGCCTGCCAGCTCACGACCGCGTCCCAGCCGAGCTCGCCGGCGAGCGGTGCGGTGGCCATCCGCAGCGCGCCGAGCAGGTCGCTCGCTGCGCCGGTGCCGAGGACGATCGCCTGGACGGCACGCGCGGCGGCGCCGGTGCGCTCGCTCGCGGCGGGGACGGCGGCCTCGGCGGCGGGGGTGCCCGCCGCAGCCTGGCGGGCACGCTCGAGGTCCTCGATCGCGACGTCCCGCTCGGCGCTCACCTGCGCGAGCTCGATGCGCAGCGCCTCGGCCTGCTCGCGCAGCGCGCGGGTGTCCTGCGCGCCTGCGCCGGCGTCGGCCGCGGCGGCCTGCGCCTCCTCGAGCTCGGCGCGCAGCTCCTCGAGCTGGTCCTGCTTCTCCGCGGCCGCCGCCTGCGCGCGCTCGGCGGCGGCCCGGGCGCGCTCGGCCTCGGCCTGAGCGGCCGCGACGTGCTCGCGGGCGGCGACGATCTCCTCGTGCGCGGCGAGGAGCTGCTCGTCGGCGCTCTTCGCGCCGTCGGCGGCGACGCGC
>DASTWP010000293.1:0-6584 GCA_035765835.1 Solirubrobacteraceae bacterium | reverse complement strand
CAGCACGTGCTCGGCGAACTGCGGCGCGCGCGCGATCACGTAGCCGTCGTGGTCGACGACGAACGAGTGCCCGTCGAAGACGAGCTCGTCCTGGCCACCGACCAGCGCGCAGAACGCGACCGCCGCGAGGCTGTCGCGCGCCCGCTGGGCGATCATCTGCTCGCGCTCGTGCCCCTTGCCGGCGTGGTAGGGCGAGGCGGAGATGTTGACGATCAGGCGGGCGCCCGCGAGCGCCTCGTGCGTCAGCGGCGGCCCCGGCACCCAGATGTCCTCGCAGATCGTCAGGCCGACGAGGACGCCGTCGACGTCGATCAGCGCGCCGCAGTCGCCGGCCTGGAAGTAGCGGACCTCGTCGAAGACGCCGTAGTTGGGCAGGTTGACCTTGCGGTAGATCCCGGCCAGGCGCCCGCCGGCCAGCACGGCGGCGGCGTTGTAGACGTCCTGCGCGCGCTCGGGGAAGCCGACGATCGCGACGATGCCCTCGGTCTCGGCCGCCAGGCGGTCGATCGCGGCACGCGCGTCGGCGAGGAAGTGCTCCTTGAGCAGCAGGTCCTCGGGCGGGTAGCCCGTGATCGCGAGCTCAGGGAAGAGCGCCAGCTGCGCGCCCGCCTCGCGCGCCGCGCGAAGGCCGCCGCGGACCTTCTCCGCGTTGCCTGAGACGTCCCCGACGGTCGGGTTCAGCTGGGCGAGCGCGACGCGCATGCCCGTTCCATGATGACGGCCGCTGCTCAGACGGCGGCGCGTGGGCGCTTTCGTGCGCCCGTCCGGCCCGAGCGATCGCCGGCCGCGCCGCCCGGGCGCACGCCGGCCGCGCGCGCGAGGTCCGCGATCGCCCCGCGCAACGCCGCGCCGATCGCCTCGACGTCCGGCACCGCGTCGAAGTCGGCCAGCAGCCCGAAGCCCAGGCGCCCGTGGTAGCTCATGATCGCGATGCCGAGCGCTTGGTTGCGCGCGAGCGGCACGACCGGGTAGAAGGCGCAGAGGGGGCGCCCGAGCAGGTAGAGCTCGTTCTGCGGGCCCGGCACGTTGGTCACGACGAGGTTGAAGAAGCGCTGGCGTGCCTGGAGACGCGCGGCCTGGCTGAGGATCGTCGGCGGCGCGAAGTCCGCGAGCTGCGTGAGCGTGCTCGCGGCGACCGCCTGGCCGGAAGCCTTGAGGTCGCCCATCGCACGGTGCACGGTCTCGTAGGTCTCGCGCGGGTCCTCGATCCCGACCGGCAGCGGCGCATACATCGCGCTGACCCGGTTGCCGAGCGCGCCGCGCTGCGTGTCCGCGCGGACGGAGACCGGGACCATCGCCTTCAGCACGAGACCCTCGGTGTCATGGCCGCGGCCCCGCAGCCAGCGGCCGAGCGCGAGCGAGACCGCTGCGAGCACGACGTCGTTCAGCGTGCCGGCGAGCGCGTCCTTGATGGCCTTGAACGTCGCGACGTCGGCGTCGACCCACGTGTAGCGCCGGTGCGGGCCGATCGGCACGTTCAGCGGCGAGTCCGGCGCGCCGTTGACGCCCGCCCACGCCATCGCCCCGACCGCCGCGAGCTTCTCGACCGCGTCCCCGAGCGCCTGCCGCGGCCCGCGCGTCAGGTGGCGCAGCCCGCGCAGGGCCTCGCGAGGGACGACGGTCCGCTCGAGAACGGCGTCGGCGAGCAGCTGCGCGCCCGACGGCGGTGGCTCGGGCAGCCAGTCGCGTGCCGGGGGCGCGGGGGCGACCGGGTCGCGCGTGGTCTCGAACAGGACGGAGACGATGTCCACGCCCGAGACCCCGTCGACGAGCGCATGGTGGGTCTTGGCGAGCAGCGCGAAGCGGCCCTCGGCGAGCCCTTCGACGAGCCAGATCTCCCACAACGGCTTGGCGCGGTCGAGCGGCTGGGCGAACACGCGGCCCGCAAGGCGCTTGAGCTCCGCATCGGAGCCGGGCGCGGGCAGCGCCGTGTGGCGCACGTGGTAGCCCAGGTTGAAGTGCGGATCGTCGACCCACACCGGCCGTCCCTGCTGGAGCGGGACGAACGCGAGGCGCTGGCGGTAGCGCGGCACGAGGTGCAGGCGCGCGGAGATCGCGTCGACGAGGTCCTCGTACTCCGGCGGGTCGCCGTCGAAGAGCAGGATCGACGCGACGTGCATGTGCGCGCCGCCTGCCTCGAGGTGCAGGAACGCGGAGTCCAGGGCGGTGAGGCGGTCGCGTGCGGGCATGCCCCGAGTATGGTCCGCGCCGGCGATGCCCGTCAACAACAGCGAGTTCGACCACCGCCTGCTGCCGCTCTACCTGAGCGGCCGCGAGGCGCTCGGCGAGGCGGACTGGTTCGACGCGCACACGCACATCGGCTCCAACGACCCGGACGGCCGCAGCGCGACCGCGCTCGAGATCATCGGCGGGCTCGACGCCGCCGGCCACCGTCGCGCGCTCGTCTTCGCGATGCACGAGCCCGACGGCTACGGCGCGGCGAACGACCACGTGATCGAGGAGGCCGCGCGCTCCGGCGGCCGCCTGCTCGCGCTCGCGCGGATCGACCCCAACATCGACGGCGCGATCGAGGAGGCGCAGCGCTGCCTGGACGCCGGCGCGCGCGGCTTCAAGCTGCATCCGCGCAGCGACCGGTTCGGCCTGCCGCACCCGGTCGTCGAGTAGGTCGTGGCGCTCGCGCACGAGCATCGCGCGCCCGTTCTCTTCCACGCCGGCCGCGGGATCCCGAACCTCGGCGAGGCGGTCACCGACCTCGCGCGGCGCTTTCCGGGCGCGCGCCTGATCCTCGCCCACGCCGGCATCAGCGACCTCGGCTGGATCGCGCCTGCCGCGGCCGAGCTGCCGAACCTGCTCTTCGACACGAGCTGGTGGCACGTCTCCGATCATCTCCAGCTCTACGCGACGATCCCACCCGGCCAGATCCTCTATGCGTCCGACATGCCCTACGGGCCGGGCCTGTTCTCGGCGTTCATGTTCCTTCGCTGCGCGACCGCCGTCGGCCACCCGCCGGAGGTCCTGCGCGAGATCGCGGGCGCCCAGCTCGCGCGGGTGGTGGCGGGAGAGGACCTCGCCGATCTCGGCCCCGCTCCCGGCGCCGACGCCGTCGGGCCGCGCGTGATCGAGGCCGAGCGCGTGATCTCCTACGCGGCGACCGCGGTGCAGATCGCGTTCCGGGGGATCGACCCCACGGAGCCGCTGTCGCTCGCCCGCCTGGCCTGCCAGACCAGCCGTGACGGCGAGCTCGGCCGCCTCTTCGCGCTCGCCGACCGGCTGCTGGCGATCGCCCAGGAGCAGGCCGCCGGCGTGCCGCAGCTGCCGCGGGTGATCCTGCCCGCGACGTTCGCCGCGATGACGCTCGCGGGCACTTCGGCGGCCGGCGTGCCCGCCGTCGATGTGTGACGCGTCGCACACGGCGACTCGCATCTCCGGATACCCTGCGAACAGTTGTTCGACCTGCCGAGTCGTGCTCGCCCCTTGGTGAGCGCGAGCGGGGGACCCAACGCCGCGCCCGTCCAGGGGCCGGCCGGGGCGAATCGGCGGCTGTTGCCGTCGTAGGGCCGCGCGGATCGCGGCCCGAGTCCGTCAGCTAACCCCGTAGGCAGCACAAACAGGAGGACCTCTGGATGAGGCCGCACTTCCTGCGCGTCCGGCGCGCGCTCATCGCGCTGACCGGGCTGTGCTTCGCAATCACACCGGCCGTGCTGCCCGCCACGGCTCGCTCCGACTCACAGGGCACCCCGACGACCACCACGACCACGCCGGCCCCGACCGCGAATGCGGCGCGGGTCGCCGACGTCGTCCCGACCCAGCGGCGGCTGAACGTCGTAAGCGGCCGCCGCGCGTACGTCTCCGGGCACCTGCGCCCCGGCCTGAGCGGCCGGCGCGTGCTGCTCCAGCGCCAGTCGCGCCACGGCTGGCGGACGATCGCGCGCGCCACGAGCCGTGCGGCGGGCGCCTTCCGCTTCCACTACCGGACGCACCGGCCCGGCAGTACGCGGCTGCGCATCCGCGTCAGCGGGGCGGGCGTGCCTGCGTTCCGGGAGACGATCGGCCGGCTGAACGTCTACCGGCGCGTGTTCGTCTCGTGGTACGGCCCCGGTCTCTGGGGCGGCCACCTCGGCTGCGGCGGAACGCTGCAGCCCGGCACGATCGGCGTCGCCAACAAGTCGCTGCCGTGCGGGACGCGCGTGACGCTGCGCTACCGCGGGCGCACGCTGCGCGTGCGCGTGATCGACCGCGGCCCCTACGTCGGCGGTCGCGAGTACGACCTCACGGCCGCCACCCGCGCGCGCCTGCACTCGCCCTCGACTGGCGTGATTCTGGCCACCGCCTGACTCCGCACGACGTTGTGGGCCGGATTCTCCGCCATATGAGCGGATTATCCGGCCCACGGCGTACCGTCGGGACGTGGCGCGCATCGCGCATCTCGACATCGACGCGTTCTACGCGAGCGTCGAGCTGCAACGGCGCCCGGAGCTGAAGGGCCTTCCGGTGATCGTCGCGGGCTCGGGCCCGCGCGCGGTCGTCACGACCGCCTCCTACGAGGCGCGCAGGTTCGGCGTCGGCTCGGCGATGCCCGCCGCGCGGGCGCGCCGCCTGTGCCCCGATGCGATCGTGATCCCGCCGGACTTCACCGCCTACCGCGAGGTGTCGCGACGCGTGATGGCGCTCGTGCGCGCGGCGGTCGAGCGCGTCGAGGTCGTGGGGCTCGACGAGGCCTACCTCGACCTCAGCGACCTGCACTCGCCGCGCGCGGCCATGCGCCGCCTGGTGACCGACATCCGGACGCAGACCGGCATGAGCGCGTCGGTCGGCATCGGGCCGAACAAGCTCGTCGCCAAGGTGGCTTCTGACGCGGAGAAGCCCGCGGGCTTCGTCGTGCTCTCGCGCGAGGACGCCTGCGAGCGCTTCGCGGACGCGCCGCCCGGGCTCGTGCCGGGCATCGGCCCGAAGACCGCCGAACGCCTCGAGCGCATGGGCATCGCGACGCTGCGCGCCCTGCGCGAGGCCGACGAGGCGCTGCTCGCCGAGACGTTCGGCTCCCGCCAGGGCCCGTGGCTGACGAGCCGCGCGCGCTTCGAGGGCTCCGAGAGCGTCGAACCGGTGCGCGTCGCTGTCAGCGAGTCCCGCGAGACCACGTTCGACGCCGACATCGCGGCGCTCGCGGACATGGAGGAGGTCCTGGTGCGCCTGGCCGGCGAGCTGTGCGCCGGCCTGGCGAAGAACGAGCGCCGGGGGCGCACGATCGCGATCAAGGTGCGCCTGGACGACTTCTCGACCGTCACCCGCGCGCGCACGATCGCGCGCGCGACCAACGACGCCGAGGAGGTGACGGAGATCGCGCTCGCGCTCCTGCGCGAGTACGCCCCGCCGCGGCCCGTGCGGCTGCTCGGGGTGCGCGTCGCGAGCTTCGAGCACGAAGGCGCCGCCGCGCCCGCCGATCAGCTCGCCCTCCCCCTGTAGGGTCTGCCGCCATGGAGCTGCACCATCTCGTCGAGGGCGAGGGCGCCCCGCTGCTGCTGATCCAGGGGATGAGCGGCACGCACGTCACCTGGGGCGACCCGTTCCTGGACGCGCTGCACGCGCGCGACCTGCAGACGATCCGCTACGACCATCGCGGCACCGGCAACTCGCCGCGCGTGCACGAGCCGTTCACGATCGCCGAGCTCGCCGACGACGCGGCGGCGCTGCTCGACGAGCTGGGCCTCGACTCCGCCCACGTGCTGGGCATCTCGATGGGCGGCATGGTCGCCCAGGAGCTGGCGCTGCGCCACCCGCAGCGCATCCGCACGCTCGCGCTCGGCTGCACGTACTGCGGCGGCCCTGGCTCGGCGCTCTCGGGCGAGGACGTCGTGCAGCGGCTCGGCGAGGCGATGATGTCCGGCGACCGCGAGCGCGCACTCGAGGTGGCCTACGAGGTCAATCTCTCGCCGCGCTTCCGCGAGGACGCAAGCCGCTACGAGGTCTTCCACGCGATGGCGACGACCCTGCCCGTCGCGGTCAACGTGATCATGCTGCAGATGCAGGCGATCGCGGGGCACGACACGAGCGCCCGGCTGCACGAGATCGCCGCGCCCACGCTCGTGATCCATGGCACGGACGACGAGATGCTCCCGGTGCGCAACGGCGAGCTGATCGCCTCGCTGGTCCCCGGCGCGCGCCTCGAGGTGCTCGACGGCGTCGGGCACATGTTCTGGTGGGAGGAGCCGGAGCGCAGCGCCGAGCTCGTCGCGGAGAACGTCTCAGCCGCCGTCGCCGCTCGCGACGGGGCGTGAGGCGTCGGCCGACCACTGCGACCACGAGCCCGGGTACAGCCGCCCGATCCCGAGGCCGGCGTGCTCCATCGCGATCAGGTTGTGGCACGCGGTCACGCCGGAGCCGCAGTAGGAGATGACGTCCGCGCCGGCGCTCGCGCCGGCAGCGGCGAAGCGCGCGCGCAGCTCCGCCGCCGGCAGGAATCGCCCGCTGGCGTCGAGGTTCTCGCGGCACGGGACGCTGCGCGCGCCCGGGATGTGGCCCGAGCGCGGGTCGACCGGGTCCGGCGCGCCCGCGTAGCGCTCGCGCTGGCGCGCGTCGACGACGACGTGCCGCTCGGCGTCGGCCGCCTCGTCGATCGAGGCGAT
>DASTWP010000292.1:0-7737 GCA_035765835.1 Solirubrobacteraceae bacterium | reverse complement strand
CCCACGACGTGGGGTCAGCGGCGCGTGAGACCGCTCGCGAGCAGTATCGCGCCGACCAGCGCGCACGCGGCGGGGGCGAGCGCGGAGAAGCGCAGGCTCGAGCCCGCTGCCAGCAGCATCGCCCCGAAGGCGATCACGCCGAGGCCGGCGACGAGCGCGGCGACGTCCAGGCGCCGCCTCATGCGCAGACCGCGTTCCCGGCGCCGTCGCCCGCGCCCCGGTTGCGCCACCACGGGCCGTGGTGCTGCGGGCGCCTGTAGTGGACCTCGAAGGCGCCGACGCCGACGCGCGCGTCGACCACCAGCCGCGCGCGACCCGGCCGTGCCGCCGGCTGGTCGCGCCAGTCGACGTCGACGCCGGCGTTGTGGCGCCCGAAGACCTCGGCGCCGCCGGCGCCGACGTGGGCGCGCGAGGCGACGCACACGTTCCGCGGCACGAGCAGCAGCGCCTCGCCGACGCCGACGCGCAGCTTCAGCCGGTGGTCGCCGGGCGCGAAGCGCACGTGGCGCAGATCGACGACGAGCTGGCCCATACCGAGCTGGTAGGAGGGGCGCAGGTCAGCGGCGGTCGCGACGTACTCGCGGTCGCCGACGCCGCCCTTGGTGCTGATCCCCGCCGCCGACACCACGCCTGCGGGCAGCGCGAGCGCCAGCGCGGGGAGGATCAGCCAGCGCGCGTGGCGCGTGAACGCGCCGATCACGAGCAGCACGCCCGCGACGATCACGACGCAGGCGACGACCGTGGCGCCGCCGGCCGCGGCCGCCCAGGCGCCGCCGACGGCGATCGCCGCGCAGGCGACGAGCAGCACGAGCACGAGCAGCAGCCGCTTCGCCAGCGCCGCGCCGTCGCCCGCCGCCGGCCCGGGGCCGATCCACCCGGCGGCCAGCGCGATCAGCAGCCCGATCACGACGAGGCCGATCAGGCCGCCGAAGACGCCGCGGTGCCAGGGCGCGAGCGAGCCCGCCAGGAGGATCAGGATGCCGATGCCGGCGAACGTCAGCAGGCGCTCGCGGCGCCCGCGCGCGACCGGCGCGACGCCGCCCTCGGCCGGGACCAGCAGCAGCGCCGCCAAGTAGAGCAGTACGCCCGCGCCGCCGGCGGCGACCAGCGCGACAGCCGCGACGCGCACGATCACGGGATCGACGCGGAAGTACTCCGCGATGCCGCCGCACACGCCCGCGATCACGCGGTCGCGACCGGAGCGGTACAGCCTGCGAGGCTCGTCGCCGGGGCGCGGCGTCTCCGTCGTGGTCTCGTTCTCGTCCATGGCAGGCAGCGTGCCGCAGCACCGCCGTCCTGCCTATCGGGAATGACCCCTAGGGAGCGCTACGCGCAGGCGTCGGGGGCGCGGAGCTGCGGATCGCGCGGGACGTCGACGAGGAGCTCCAGTCCGGGTCGGAGGAGCCGGCCGTCGGGGCGAGACAGCACCGCGAGGGGATGGCCGTGCTCGCATCGCATCGTGACCGTCGCCGCTCCACCGCGCCCGAGCCCGGATTGCAGTACAGCGCGACGACGATCGCCGGGCAGTGCCGCGGGACGCCAGGCGTGGGCCCTTTCAGCGAACGCGTGGTTCGCTTTCTCGGCCCACCCCTACGCTGAGACCGGCTCGGGTGCCGCGATCAGGCCCGCGCCGACCGTCTCGTTCGTCGCGTCGTCGATGAGGATGAACGCGCCGGTCTGGCGGTTGCGGGTGTAGGGGTCGAACGCCAGCGGCTTGGCGGCGCGGATGCGCACGCGGCCGATGTCGTTGAGCGCGAGCTCCTGCGGCGAGCCCTCGCGCTGGAGCGAGTGGATCTCGACGCGGTCGACGAGCTCCTCGACGATCACGCGGGCGGCGAACGTCGCGTGCTTGATCGCGAGCCGCATGCCCGCGCGCAGCGGCGCGTCGGCCATCCAGCAGACGTCGGCGCTCAGCTCGCGCTCGAGCGACGGCCGGTCGGCGACGCGGCAGATCAGGTCGCCGCGCGAGACGTCGAGCTCGTCGGCCAGGCGCACGGACACCGACATCGGCGGCAGCGCCTCCTCCAGCGGCCCGTCGAAGGTGTCGATCGAGGCGATCGTCGTCACGCGCTCGGACGGCAGCACGAGGACCTCCTCGCCCGCCCGCAGCACACCGCCGGCGAGCTGGCCGGCGTAGGCGCGGTAGTCCGAGGAGCCGTCGCGGATCACGTACTGGACGGGGAAGCGCAGGTCGTCGAGGTTGCGGTCGCTGGCGACCTCGACGGTCTCCAGGTGCTCGAGCAGCGCCAGCCCGCCGTACCACGGCGTCTGCTCCGAGACGTCGACGACGTTGTCGCCGACGAGCGCGCTGATCGGGATGAACGCCGTGTCGAGCTTCGACGGCAGCCCCGCCGCGAAGTCGCTGAAGTCGCGCACGATCGCGTCGAAGGTCTCCTCGTCGTAGGCGACGAGGTCCATCTTGTTGACCGCCACGACGACGTGCGGGATGCCGAGCAGCGAGGCGATGAACGCGTGGCGCTTGGTCTGCTCGATCACGCCCTTGCGCGCGTCGACGAGGATGATCGCGAGGTCCGCGGTCGAGGCGCCCGTGACCATGTTGCGCGTGTACTGCACGTGGCCCGGCGTGTCGGCGAGGATGAACTTGCGCCGCGGCGTGGCGAAGTAGCGATAGGCGACGTCGATCGTGATGCCCTGCTCGCGCTCGGCGCGCAGCCCGTCGGTCAGGCGCGAGAGGTCGAGCTCGCCGTCGCGGTGCAGGTCGTCGAGCTGGTCGGTGAGGATCGCCTTCGCGTCGTAGAGCAGGCGCCCGATCAGCGTCGACTTCCCGTCGTCCACCGAGCCGGCCGTCGCCAGCCGCAGCAGATCAGAAATAGCCGGCCACCTTCCGGTCCTCCATCGCCGCCTCGCTGACGCGGTCGTCCGCGCGCGTCTCGCCGCGCTCGGTGATGCGCGTCGCGGCGATCTCGGCGACGACGTCCTCCAGGCGCGTCGCGCGCGAGGCGACGGCGCCAGTGCAGCTCATGTCGCCGACGGTGCGGTAGCGCACCCACTCCGTGAACGGCTCTTCGCCGTCCATCAGCTCGACGAACTCGGAGGCCGCGTAGAGCATCCCGTCGCGGCGGAAGACCTCGCGCTCGTGCGCGAAGTAGATCGAGGGGACCTCGAGGTCCTCCTGGGCGATGTACTGCCAGACGTCTAGCTCGGTCCAGTTCGACAGCGGGAACACGCGCACGTTCTCGCCGCGGCGCACGCGCCCGTTGTAGAGGTTCCACAGCTCGGGGCGCTGGCGCTTGGGGTCCCAGCCGCCGAAGTCGTCGCGGAAGGAGAAGATGCGCTCCTTCGCCCGCGCGCGCTCCTCGTCGCGGCGCGCGCCGCCGAAGGCCGCGTCGAAGCCGTGCTCCTCGATCGCGTCGAGCAGCGTCGTCGTCTGAAGGCGGTTGCGCGAGGCGCGCGGCCCGGTCTCCTCGACGACGCGGCCCTTGTCGATCGAGTCCTGCACGCTCGCGACGATCAGGCGCTCGCCGAGCTGCTCGACGAGGCGGTCGCGGAACTCGATCACCTCGGGGAAGTTGTGGCCCGTGTCCACGTGCATCAACGGGAACGGGAAGCGCCCCGGCCGGAACGCCTTCTCGGCCAGGCGCAGCAGCACGAGCGAGTCCTTGCCGCCGCTGAAGAGCAGCACGGGCTTCTCGAGCTCGGCGGCGACCTCGCGCATCACGTGGATCGCCTCGGACTCGAGGACCTGGAGGTCCGTCAGCCGCGGCGAGGTCACGCGCGCTCCGGGGCGGGAAGGGGCAGGCGCGCCGTGCGCGCGCGGTGCAGCTGCCACGCGCCGAGTCCGATCGCCGCGGGCAGGCCGAGGATCACGCCGACCGGCACGTGCGCGCCGGCCTTCGTGAAGACCGCCAGCGCCGAGCCGAGCAGCACGCAGCCGAGCGCGGGGCGCAGCACCGCGGCGGGCGTGCGCGGCAGCAGCAGCGTGCCGATCCAGACGCCCGGAAGCGAGCCGATGAGGATGTTGCCCATGAGCGTGAAGTCCACGTTGCCGCTGATCCAGTGCGCGATGCCCGCGATCCACAGCAACATCGCCGCATGGAACACGCTAGTGCCCACCACGCGGTGCGGCGTCAGGCGGAAGACCAGCAGCATCGCCAGGCCGATCAGGGCGCCGCTGCCGACCGACGTGCCGCCGAGCATCAGGCCGAGCACGAAGCCGAGGCCCGCGGCGCCGCGCTTGGCGCGCGGGCTGAAGTCGTAGCTCTCCTGCTCGCGCGCGACGAGGCGCGGCATGAACAGCGCGCGCGTCAGGACGGTCAGCGCGACCACGAACAGCGCCGCGCCGACGACCGCGAGCAGCGGGTCGTCGAAGCCCTTGCCGTAGCTCGCATGGAGCTCGTTGACGATCACCACGCCGGCGAGCGTGCCGGGCGCGCTGCCGACCATCAGCCACTTCGACACGCCGAGGTCGACCGTGCCGGTGCGCAGGTGCTTCCACGCGCCGAGCGTCTTCGTGATCGCGCCGTACGCGAGGTCGGTGCCGATCGCGACGACCGGCTGCACGCCCGCGACGATGATCAGCAGCGGCGTCATCAGCGAGCCGCCGCCGATGCCGGTCAGGCCGATGAGGATCCCGACGCCGAGGCCGAAGGAGATGATCAGCGGGTCAAACATGCAGGCCGCACTCGGTCTTCGCGGTACCCGCCCAGCGGCCCTCGCGCCCGCTGCCGGGGTTCGTGCAGGTCGCGCAGCCGATCGACTCGTAGCCCTGGTCGTGCAGCGGGTGGTAGGGCAGGCCGCGCTCGGAGATCCGCGTCCAGAGGTCCTTGTCGGTCCAGTGCGCGAGCGGGTTGTACTTCCAGATCCCGCGCTTGGGGTCGCGCTCGATCAGCTCCGTCTCCGCGCGCGTCGGCCCCTGCTCGCGGCGGATGCCGGTGATCCAGCCCTCCGCGCCGTCGAGCGCGCGCTCGAGCGCTGCGACCTTCGCCGCCGAGCAGCAGTTCTCTGGCCCCGTCCACGCCCCCGTCGCGTCCTCCACGTCGACGTTAACGCCGAAGCGCTCCTCGAACATGCGCCATGTGGCGAGCGTCTCGGGGAACAGCACGCCGGTGTCGATCGTGACGATGCGCGCCTCGCGGCCGTGCGGCACGCGCAGCAGCTCGTCGAGCAGCACCGACTCCTCCTTCTGGAAGGAGCAGAGCAGGACGAGGCGGTCGCCGTGGCGGGCGGCCGCCTCCGTCAGGGTCTCGTTCAGACCGCGCACTCGCCCTCGCCGCGGATCACCTGGAAGGGCGCGCTGCGGCTCCAGTCGACGAAGTCGTTCATGGTGTCGATGCCGAACTCGACCGGCAGGGTGAGCTCGCGCACCTCGTCCTCGAAGCGGGTCGTCCCGACGCGCTCGGCGTAGACGTTGAACTCCTCGCCGTCGGCGCGCTCGGCCTCGTACATCCGCAGCCAGCGCTCGACCGCCTCGGGCACGCGCTTGGCCGGCAGGCGCACCTTCAGGCGCGTGCCGAAGCCGACGCCGCCGGGGACGCCTTCGTACCAGCCGCCGACGTGCGCGACGTAGGCCGGCAGCGTGTGCTCGCCGACCTTGATCGACGCGCCGTAGAAGCCGATGTTCGCGATGTGGTGCTGGCCGCAGCCGTTCGGGCAGCCGCTCATCTTGATGTGGATCTTCTTCGTGAGCGGGTCGTGGATGTCCATCTCCGCGAGGCGCTCGCGGATCGCGAGGTTCAGGCCCATCGACGCAGTGATGCCCAGCTTGCACGAGTCGGTACCGGGGCAGGAGACCACGTCGGTGATCTGCTGCGCGCCGGGCTCGCCCAGGTCGAGGGCCAGCAGGCGCTGCCAGACCTCGTAGACGGTCTCGTCACGGACCCAGCGCAGCACGAGGTTCTGGCCGACGGTCGTGCGCGCGTAGCCGCCGCAGTACTCGCGCATGATCGCGGCGAGCCCGCGCAGCTGCTCGGGGTTGAGGTCCCCGCGCGGGACGTGCAGCTCGACGGCGTTGTAGCCCTCCTGCCTCTGCGCGCGCACGTTCGCCGAGCAGAAGCGCTCGTACTCGCTGAGGTCGCCGTTCGGGCTCGTGTAGCTCGCGGGCGCGTCCGGGGCCTTGGCCTGCTCGTCGTCGACGAACAGCAGCGGGTCGGGCACGAAGTCGCGCTCGTCGACCCAGTCGCCCTCGAGCTCCTCCTCGACGAGCCGGCGCAGCTCGTCGATGCCGTGCTTGTCGACGAAGACCTTGATGCGCGCGCGGGCGCGGTTCGGGCGCAGCCAGTCCTGGCGGTCGTAGATGCGCAGGACGGCTTCGGTGACCTTGATGTACTCGCCGTCGTCGGCGGCGACGAAGTCGTAGAGCGTCGGGGCGACGCGCGGCATGATCGACGTCCCGCCGCCGACCAGCATCTGGAACCCGCGCACGCCGTCGCGCTCGCGCGCGATGAACGCGATGTCGTGGATGCCGCTGATCGCGCGGTCCTCGTCGGTGCCCGTGAACGACGTCTTGACCTTGCGCGGCATCAGCTGCGTCGTCGGGTGGCGGACGAAGTAGCGCACGTAGGCACCGGCATAGGGCGTCGGGTCGAAGGGCTCGCCCGGCGTGATGCCGGCCCACGGGTCGCCGGTGACGTTGCGGATCGTGTTGCCGCAGCCCTCGCGCGAGGACAGCCCCGCGTCGCTGAGCTCGCGGATCAGCTTCGCGGCGTCGTCCAGCGGCACGTGGTGCATCTGGATGTTCTGGCGCGTCGTGATGTGGCCCTTGTTCAGCGGGACCCACTTCTCGATGACGTTCGCGAAGGCCTCCAGCTGCTCCGGGTTGATCCCGCCGAAGGGCAGCTTGACGCGGATCATCTGCACGCCCGGCTGGCGCTGGCCGTAGACGCCCTGGCGCAGCCGGAACGGGATGAACTCGTCCTCGGGCGTCTCACCGGCGAGGAACTTGCCGGCCTCGGTGTCGAAGTCGTCGAACTCGCGCTCGAGGATCGGGATGACCCGGCCCGGGACGTTCTCGTAGACCTCGGGGTTGTCCAGCGATCCGCGGCGGCCGACCGCCGGCGTGGGAACGGTGCTGTGCTCCATCGGCAGAAAATACCAAAAGCCGATTTGGTTTATGGCTTTTGGCTGCGTGCCCGGCCGGGTCAGCCCCAGGGGACCGGATCGCCCCAGGGGCTCGGGGCGTCCGGCTCGCGGCCGGCCGCCTCCAGGCGCGCGGCGCGCACCCAGGGGTTCGCGCGCGGCGCCGCCGGCGCGGGCGGCGGCGTGAGGTCGCGCAGGAAGCGCTCGACCGCGGCGACGACGGCGGCCGCCTCCTCGGGCGAGGCGGACGGAGCGGTGATCTCCAGGCGCGGGCGGCGGTTGGGCACGGCCTGGATCCTGACATGCCGCCGCACGCGGGGCGTCGGGACCGCGACCCGCAGTTGTCGCGGCGCCGCCGCTGTCGCTACCCTCGGCCGCCGGCATCCCGCCGGGCCCATCTCTCGCGACACATGGCCAAGAAACCCCGCCGGAGCGCAGCGGCGCGCACGCCCAAGTGGGCGCAGCCGCCGAAGCCGGCTCCAGGCCGCCAGGCGCGGCCCACCGCCCGCTCGGGCAACCCCGCGGCGCGCGCCGCCGCGCGCCGCGCCGCGCGCACGCGCGTCCCGCGCGAGCCACCCGCGGCCCTGCTCGCCCTGCGCGAGCGCGCGCAGGCCCGCTGGGTCCCGGTCGCCGCGCTCGCCGCGCTGTACGGGATCGCGGTGCTGATCTACGCGCTCCTGGCCCGCTACCACATCCTGCCCG
>DASTWP010000291.1:0-5082 GCA_035765835.1 Solirubrobacteraceae bacterium | reverse complement strand
ACGCCGGTGCTCGTGCTGCAGCCGGCCGGAGCGGGCGCGACGGCACAGCGCGCCGCGCGGCCGATCGTCGTCGCCGCGCCCGCCGCGCCCCACGTGGCGAAGGCAGCCACCGGCCGCGCGGACGCGCATCGCGCCACCGCGAGCGCGCGCGACCGCGCCGCCGCGAAGCGCATCCCCGGCGTCGCCGCCGCGCCGGTCCACCGGCCCGCCTCTGCCCAGCAGCAGGTCGCGAAGGTCACGGTGCCGGCGGCGGCGCACAAGACGCCGACGGCGCCCGCCACCGTCGATGCGACGGTCCAGGCGCCGGCCGCTCCGGCGCCCGCGCCCGTCACGGTGCCGGCCGCCACGACGCCCGTCCCGCCGCCGCCGACGGTGACGACGGCCACGCCGTCGGCGCCGCCGGTCGTCCAGCAGGTCACCGGCACGGTGGACCAGACGGTCGGCGGCGTGACGAACGCCGTCGGCGGACTGCTCGGCGGCAGGTAGCTACAGGCTGAGCGCCGCGGGCTGCTCGAGCAGCTCGCGCACGCGCGCCAGGAAGACCGCGGCGTCCGCGCCGTAGAGGATGCGGTGGTCGCAGGCGAGCGTGACGTGCATCTGGTGGCGCGCCACGACCTGCCCGTCGCGCACGACGGGCTGCTGCGCGAGCTTGCCGACCGCGAGGATCGCGGCCTGCGGCGGGTTGATGACCGCGGTGAAGTCGTCGATCCCGTACATGCCGAGGTTCGAGACCGTGAACGTGCCGCCGCTCAGCTCGGGCGGCGTGACCTGGCCGGAGCGCACCCGCTCGGCGAGCGCGCGCGTCTCGATCGCGATCTGCCCGAGCGTCTTCTGGTCGGCGTCGAAGACGGTCGGCACGACGAGCGCGTCCTGCGCGGCGACGGCCACGCCGACGTTGACGCGCGAGTAGAGCTCGAAGCGCCCGTCCTTGTAGGAGCCGTTCGCGCGCGGGCTCTCGCGCAGCGCGAGCGCGCAGGCCTTGACGATCATGTCGTTGTAGGACGGGACCGGGCGCTCGCCGCCCGCGAGCAGCGCCTTCAGCTGCGCGCGCAGCGCGACCGCCTCGTGCATGTCGATCGTCGCCGAGAGCGTGAACTCCGGGATCGTCGCCTTCGACTCGGCCATCCGGCGCGCGATCGTCTGCTGCGTGCGCGTGAGCTCCTGGACGGTCACCGCGCCCTTCGCGGTCCCCGGCTCGGTGCGCGCGACCGGCGCGGCCGCAGGCGCGGGAGCTGCGGCCGGGGGAGCGCTCGGAGCGGCGGCCGGCGCAGGCCGCTCGACGTCGGCCTTGACGATCCGCCCGCCCGGCCCGGTGCCGGTCAGCGTCGAGAGGTCGATCCCGCGCTCGCGCGCGATGCGGCGCGCGACGGGGGAGGCCTTCGGGCGCTCGCCGCCGGGCGCGGCGGGACGCGGCGCAGCGGTGCTCGCCGGCACCGGCACCGGCACCGGCGCGGCGGCCGGCGCGGCGGGCGCCGCGGCCTGCCCGTTGCCGCTCACCGCCTCGGCGGGCGGCCCTCCGTCGCCGCCGAGCCGCGCGATCACCGCGCCGATCGGCAGCGTCTCGCCCTCCTGCGCGACGATGCTCAGCACGCCCGAGGCGTCGGCCTCGTAGGTCAGCGTCGCCTTGTCGGTCTCGATCTCGACGATCCCCTCGCCGCGCGCGACCTCGTCGCCCTCCGCCTTCAGCCACTTGAGGATCGTCCCCTCCTCCATCGAGTCGGAGAGCCGCGGCATGACGACATCGGGCATGCGCCCGATGCTAGATGATCGACCGCGGCCGGCCTACGCGAGCAGCTTCTCGGCGTCGCCGGGCGGCAGCGGGCGCGCGTAGAGGAAGCCCTGCGCCATGTCGCAGCCGAGCGCGCGGACGGCGTCGCGCTGCTCCTCGCGCTCGATCCCCTCGGCGACGGTGCTCAGGCCCAGCGCCTGCGCGAGCGAGACGATCGCGCCGGCGATCGGCGCGTCGAGCCCGCTGCCGAGGCCGCTGACGAACGCGCGGTCGATCTTCAGCACGTCGATCGGGAAGCGGTGCAGGTGCGAGAGCGACGAGTAGCCGGTGCCGAAGTCGTCGATCGCCAGCCGCACGCCGAGGTCCTTCAGCGCGGCGAGCGTCGCCAGCACGCCGGGGCCGCTCTCCATGACCGCGCTCTCGGTGATCTCGAGCACGAGCTTGTCCCCCGGCAGCCCCGTGTGCTTGAGCACCTCGGCGACCGTGAGGTCGAGGTCCGGCTGCTGCAGGTGGCGCGCCGAGAGGTTCACGGCGACCTGCACGTCCGTGCCGAGGCGCTCGCGCCACGAGGCGAGCGTCGCGCACGCCTCGCGCAGCACCCACTCGCCGAGCGGCACGATCAGCCCGGTCTCCTCCGCCAGCTCGATGAACGCGCCCGGCATCAGCAGCCCGCGCTCGGGGTGCTCCCAGCGCACGAGCGCCTCGAGGCCGTGCAGCGAGCCGTCCTCGAGCGAGACGACGGGCTGGTAGTGCAGCCGCAGCTCGTCGCGCTCTAGCGCCCGCCGCAGCGCGCTCTCGGTCGCCAGGCGCTCGGCCGCGACCTGGCGCAGCTCCTCGTCGAAGACCTCCACGCGCGCGCGCCCGCGCTCCTTCGCGCGGTACATGGCGGCGTCCGCGTCGCGGATCAGGTCCTCGGCCTGCTCGCCGCCGGTCGAGATCGCGATGCCGATGCTCGCCTGGAGGTAGGCCTCGCCCTCGTCGAGCGGGAACGGGTCGTGGAAGAGGTCGCCAAGCCGGGTGGCGATCGTGCGCGCGTCGGCCTCGCCGGAGAGGTCCTCGCACAGCAGCGTCAGCTCGTCGCCGCCGAAGCGCGCGAGCGTGTCGGCGGGCCGCAGCGCGCGGCGCAGGCGCTCGGCGACGTCGATCAGCAGGCGGTCGCCGGCGTCGTGCCCGAGCGAGTCGTTGACGTTCTTGAAGCGGTCGAGGTCGAGGAACAGCACCGCGACCGTGCTGCCGCGCCGCTGCGCGCGCTTGAGCGCCTGGCCGAGGCGGTCGAGGAAGAGCGCCCGGTTCGGCAGGCCGGTGAGCGAGTCGTGCAGGGCCTGGCGCGAGAGCTCGAGCTCGGCGAGCTTGCGCTCGTGCACGTCGCGCGTGACGGCGACGATCTCGGTCTCGCGGGGGCCGGTGCCCGGGACGAGCCGGAAGGTCGTCTCGACCCAGCGCCGCGTGCCGTCCCGGTGCACGATGCGGTACTCGACCGTGGTCGGCTCGCTTCCGACCTCGAGCGTCTCGCCGGCGCGCACGAGCATCGGCAGGTCGGGGTCGTGCACGATGCCGAGCTCGTAGGTGCTGTGCCCGATCATCTCCTCGGCCCGCAGGCCGAAGAGCGCCTCGCACACCGGCGAGGCGTAGAGATAGGTGCCGTCGGCCTCGTGGCGCGAGAGGAAGTCGCCCGAGTGCTCGGCCAGCAGGCGGTACTCGGCCTCGCGCGCGGCGAGCTCCTGACGCGCGCCGACCTCGTTGGTGATGTCCTCGACGGTGCCGATCCAGGATCCGACCTCGCCGTCGGGATCCGCGAGCGGCGCCATGTTGATGCGTGCCCAGCGCAGCTCGTCGTCCTCCTCGCGGACGATCCGCACGTCGAGCCCGACGCGCGACTTGCGCAGGCGCGCCGCGTCCGTGTGGCGCGCGATCAGCGCGCGGTCCTCCTCGTGCACGCGGCGCATCCAGCGGTGCTCGTGCAGCTCGTGGCCCGCGACGCCGAAGATCTCGGACAGGCGCTCGTTGGCGTAGCGGATCGCTCCCTCGGCGGTCGCGGCGAAGATGCCGGCGGGCGAGGCGGTCGCCAGCGTGCGGAAGCGGCGCTCGCTCTCCGCCAGCGCCTGCTGGGCCGCGCGGCGCTCGCCGATGTCGGCCATCTGCGAGAGGAAGTAGCAGGCCGCGCCGTCCGCGTCGCGCACCACCGCGACGTTGAGGCCGACCCAGACCTCGCTGCCGTCGGGCCGCAGGTAGCGCTTCTCCGTGCGGTGGCGCTGGATCTCGCCTGCCGCGAGCGCGCGCATCGCGACCGTCGAGGACTTGCGGTCGTCCGGGTGCGTGATGTCGCGCACCGGCATGTCGACCAGGTCCTCCGCCTCGCGCCCGACCATCAGCGCGAACTGCGGGTTGACGCGCATGAAGCGGCCGTCGAGCGAGGTGATCGTCATGCCGATCGCGGCCTGCTCGAAGGCGCTGCGGAAGCGCTCCTCGGCGTCGCGCATCCGCTCCTCCGCCTCGCGCCGCGCGCTGATGTCCTGCGCGATCGCGTAGACGAGGCCGGCGTGCCGGTCGGCCGTGATGCTCGCCAGGTGCCAGCTCCAGCCGGCGCCGGGGGAGCCGATGCGCACCTCGAGGTCGAGCGCGTCGGTGCGCCCGTCCGCGAGCTCCTGCCAGGCGCCGCGCAGGCGCAGCCAGTCCTCGGCATGCACGGCGTCGCGTACCGAGCGCCCGGCGGCGTTGTCGGGCGCCGTCTCGAGCAGCCGCGCCAGCGCCGGGTTGACCGCCACGAGCCGTCCCTCGAGGTCCATCGCGGCGGCGATGTCGGTCGTGAGCTCGAGGAAGCGCAGCGCCGGCAGGCGCGTGACCGCGTCGCCGTTTGCGGCGGCCTTCCCTGGCAATGCCTGCGACGCGGAGACGGGAGGGTTCACGTGTACGGGATGACGGGACGGTTCCGGCCGTGCAACCGGGCCCCCTCCCAATCGGCAGAACCGCGCGAAACCCTGAGATCCAGGGCTTCTCGCTAGACAGGGCGTCAGACGCGTGTCAGACGTCGCGGAACGTGGCGAGCGCCGCCTGCACGATCTGGGGCTCGTGCGGGAACGCGATCTGCTCCAGGTTCTTCGCGTAGGGCATCGGCACGTCGGCCCCGGTGACCCGCCCGACGGGCGCGTCGAGGTCGTCGAAGGCCTGCTCCTGGATCAGCGCGGCGAGGTTCGCTCCGACGCCGCCGTGCGGCCAGCCCTCCTCGACGATCACGCAGCGGTTCGTCTTGGCGACGGAGGCGAGGATCGTGTCGAGGTCGAGCGGGCGCAGCGTGCGCGGATCGATCACCTCGGCCTCGATCTCGTGCTCGTCGGCGAGCGCCTGCGCGGCCT
>DASTWP010000290.1:0-7986 GCA_035765835.1 Solirubrobacteraceae bacterium | reverse complement strand
GGCGCGGCCGCCGCGGAGCGGGCCTACGGCGTGACGCTGCAGCGGGCCGGCATCGAGGACGCCGCGGTAGCACCCGGATCGCTCGACGCCGTGACGCTGTGGCACGTGCTCGAGCACCTCGACGACCCGGCCGCGGCGCTGGCGCGCCTCGCGCCGTGGCTGTGCCCCGGCGGCGTGCTCCTGGCCGGCGTGCCGAACCGCGCGAGCGCCCAGGCGCTGCTCGGCGGCGAGCGCTGGCTGCACTGGGACGTCCCGCGCCACCGCACCCACTTCACGCCGCGCGGGCTGCGCGCGCTGCTGCGGCGCAGCGGCTTCGAGGTCGCCCGCGAGAGCCACGTGCTGCTCGAGCACAACCCGCTCGGCCTCTGGCAGTCGCTCGTCAACCGCGTCACGCCCACGAGCGACTGGCTCTTCCACGCGCTGCGGCGCGAGGCGCCGCTGCGCGCGGCCGACGCGCTGCCGACGCTGCTCGCGCTGCCGCTGGCGCCGCTCGCGCTGGCGCTCGAGGCGCTGTTCGGCCTCGCCCGCCGCGGCGGCACGATCGTGGTCGCGGCCCGGCGGAATCCGTGTCGCTCCGCGACCGGGGGACCCACCTCCGGCCGCCACATGGCGGCCTCCGGCACCCCCTAGGTGCCTAGAATCGGTTGCATGGAAGGCTTCGGAGGCATGTTCGGCGACCCTGAGGAGCTGCAGCGCCGGCTCGCGGAGTTCGCCGAGCAGATGCAGAGCCAGCAGTCGCTCGCGTGGGCCGACAACGCGATCAAGCTCGCGGTCGACATGACGGTCGCGGCGATCAACCGCATGAACGTCCAGGGCACGACGCAGGAGCAGGCGGAGCAGATCCGCTCCGTGATGGCGATCGTCTTCCCCGAGGCCGTCACGCTGGTGCGCGAGGCGCGCCAGGGTCTGCAATAGCCGCGGCGCGCTCGCGCTCCCGCTCGCGGTCGGCCCGGCCGGCTGCGATGACGTCCTTGAACGAGCGGAAGCGGAAGATCGTCACCAGCGCGATGAACCCGAGCGCCAGGCTGAACGCCGCGATCGCGATCTGCTGGCCGACGGAGTAGGCGGCGATCGTCGCGCCGGAGGCGGCGCCGGCGAAGACCTGCACGAGCAGCGCCTGCTGCACGCCCGCTCCTCCGGGCGTGAGCGGCACGACCGACGCGACGGCGTTGACGCCCATCACGAGCATCACGTTGCGAAACGACCCGCCGACGCGGAACGCGTCGAGCAGGAACCAGTAGGCGGTGAACTTCAGGCACCACGCCACGAGCTGGAGCGCGAAGACCTCGCGCAGGTAGCGCTCGCGATCGAAGTAGATCGTCAGGCCCTGGCGCACGCGCGCCCAGAACGCCTTCACGCGACTCGACAGCAGCGCGAATGCGAGCAGCGCGAGGACCGCCAGCGCGGTCAGCAGGAACAGCGTGAAGCGGAAGTGCCCGGCGAAGAAGCTCAGGTCGAACGCATGCAGCTTCGAGAAGTCCGGCGGCTTCGGGAACACGCCCTGCGTGAAGGCGAAGATCAGGATCGGGACCGCGATCGCGAAGTTGAAGAACGCCTCGACGAGGAACGTCGAGGCGACGGTCGAGTAGGTCGAGTTGCGCACCGAGGTCTTCACGAGGAAGAGCTTGATCACGCCGCCGCCCTTGGCCGGCACGACGCCGTTGAAGCCGAACGCGGCGATGTAGGCGCCCCACACGCGGCGGAAGGGGATGCGCTCGGCCGGATAGGCGGCGCGCACGCCGTTGAAGTACGCGCGCGCGCCGAGGGTCAGGTGCAGGGCGTAGACGATCAGGCCGAGCGCCAGCGCCCCGAAGTGGACGTGGGCCAGGTTCGAGAAGAACTTCGAGACGGCGTCGCCGAAGCTGCTGATATCGCTGCCGAGCGAAGCGAGCGGCACGCCTCAAGCGTAGTTATGCGGCCGCGCGAAGACCCAGCGTCTCGTGGACGCGCGCATCGAGCAGCGAGGCGGCGACGATGTCGGCCTCGGGCAGCTCGACGCCCGGGAAGCTCGGCACGCCGATGACGAGCATCCCGGCGGCGCGTGCGGCGGCCACGCCGGTGTGCGAGTCCTCGAGGGCGACGCAGTCCGCGGGCGCGACGCCGAGGCGCTCGGCGACGCCGAGGTAGATGTCGGGCGCGGGCTTGGGGTGCGCGACCTCGTCGCCGGCGAGCGAGGCGTCGAACAGCTCGTCCATGCCCGCGTGGCGCAGCGCGCAGTCGACGAACTCGCGCTTGGAGTTCGAGGCCAGGCCGACGGGCACGCCGCGCTCGCGCAGCTCGGCGACGAGCTCGGGCGCGCCTGGCATGGCGGGCGCGCCGCGGCCGACCTCCTCCATCACGAGCGCCTCGAGCTCCTCGTGCAGCGCCGTGCCCTGCCCCGGCAGCTCGAGCATCTCCTCGAGCTTGCGCGCGCCGGCCTGGGGCGAGGAGCCGAGCATGTAGCGCTTGTGGTCGGCCGTGAACGCGCGGCCGCGGCGCCCGAAGAGCACGACCTCTGCGCGCGTCCACGCCTGCTCGGTGTCGAGCAGCAGCCCGTCGTTGTCGAAGATCACCGCAGCCGGCAGCGCCATGGGCGGCGGATCGTAGAGTCCTGGCGGTGCGCGAGGCGCTCTCGCTGGTCGTGCTGGCGGCCGCGCTGGGCGCCGCGGTCGCCCGCCCGCGCCGCGCGCCGGACTGGGCGGTGTCGCTCGCAGGCGCGGCGCTGCTGGTGGCGGTCGGCGCGATCTCGTGGCGCGGCGCGCGCCACGCGCTCGGCGACCTCGGCCCCACCGTCGGCTTCCTCGCCGCGCTGCTCGTGCTCGCCGAGGGCTGCCGCCGTGAGGGCCTCTTCGACGCGCTCGGCGAGCGGATGGCGGTGGGCGCGCGCGGCCGGCCGCGGCGGCTGCTCGCGCTCGTGTTCGCGATCGCGTGCGCAACCACCGCGGTCCTGAGCCTCGACGCGACGGTCGTGCTGCTGACCCCGGTCGTGCTCGTGACGGCCCGCCGCGCGCGGGTGGACGAGCGCCCGCACGTCTACGCCTGCTCGCACCTGGCGAACTCCGGCTCGCTGCTGCTGCCGGTCTCGAACCTCACGAACCTGCTCGCCTTCCACGCCTCGCACCTGACGTTCACGCGCTTCGCGCTGCTGATGGTGTGGCCGTGGCTCGCCGTGGTCGCGATCGAGTGGGCCGCGATCCGCGCCTTCTTCGCGAGCACGCTGCGCGAACGTCCCGGAGACCCCCCTCCGGGGAGGTGCGCGGGACGTTCGGCGCTGCCGCCCTGGCCGCTCGCGGTGCTCGCCGCGACGCTCGCGGGCTTCGTGCTCAGCTCGCCGCTGCACTACGCGCCGGGGTGGGCCGCGGCCGGCGGCGCGGTGGCGATCGCCATTCCGGCGCTCGCGCGCAGCCGCGCCGCCGCGCCGGCATTCGGGCGCGCCGCCGAGCCTGGCTTCCTGGCCTTCGTGCTCGCGCTCGGCGTGATCGTCGCGGCGGCGAGCAGCCACGGCCTCGAGCGCGCGGTCGACTCGGTGCTGCCCGGCGGCAACGGCCTTCCCGCACTGCTCGGCGTCGCCGCGATCGCGGCCGTCCTCGCGAACGTCGTCAACAACCTCCCCGCGACGCTGATCCTGCTGCCGGTGCTCGCGCGCGGCGGCACCGGGCCGCTGCTCGCGATGCTGGTCGGCGTCAACGTGGGCCCCAGCCTCACCTACGCGGGCTCGCTCGCGACGCTGCTGTGGCGGCGCGCGCTCAGCGCGCGCGACGCGCCGCCGCTGCTCGGCGAGTTCACGCGCCTGGGGCTGCTGACCGTGCCCGCGGCCGTGGTCGTCGCGACCGTGCTGGTCTGGGCGAGCGTCAGCGCGTTCGGCTAGCGACGCGTGCGGCGCGCCCTCCGTCATACGAGGGCGGCTACCCGCACCGGGGCGGCGCATACCCGCTGCTACGTTTGTACGCGCAACCAATGCGCGCACTCGACGAAGCCTCCCGCAAGCGCTGGACCCTGGCGCTCTGCTGCCTCTCGCAGTTCATGGTGATCCTCGACGTCTCGATCGTGAACGTCGCGCTGCCGTCGATCCGTCGCGACCTCGGCTTCACCGAGACCAACCTCCAGTGGGTCGTCAACGCCTACACGCTCACGTTCGCGGGCTTCCTGCTGCTGGGCGGGCGCGCCGCGGACCTGCTCGGCCGCCGGCGCGTGTTCGTCTTCGGCCTGGTGCTGTTCGCCGGCGCGTCGCTGGCGGGCGGTCTCTCGAACAGCCAGGAGATGCTCGTGATCGCGCGCGGCGCGCAGGGGCTCGGCGGGGCGGTCGTGGCGCCGGCGACGCTGTCGATCCTCACGACGACCTTCACCGAGGGCCACGAGCGCAACCGCGCGCTGTCGTTCTGGGGCGCGATGGGCGGCGCGGGCGGCGCGGCGGGCGCGCTGCTCGGCGGCATCCTCACCGACCTGCTCAGCTGGCAGTGGATCCTCTTCATCAACGTGCCGATCGGCATCGCCGCCGCGGCGGCCGCACTGCGCGTCGTCGGCGAGTCGCACGCGCCGCCGAACGTCGAGCGCAGGTACGACGTCGCCGGCGCGGTCACGGTCACGGCCGGGCTCGTCGTGCTCGTCTACGGGATCGTGCGCACCGACGTCGAGGGCTGGGGCTCGTCGACCACCCTGATCACGCTCGCCGTCGGCGCGGTGCTGCTGGCGATGTTCGTCGCGATCGAGGCGCGCCTGGCGCGCCGCCCGCTCGTGCCGCTGCGGATCTTCGGCTCGCGCACGCTGACGGGCGCCAACGTGGTGGTCTTCCTGCTCGGCGCGTCGGCGTTCGCGATGTGGTTCTTCGTCTCGCTGTACCTGCAGCAGGTGCTCGGCTACTCGCCGCTGGAGGCCGGCATCGCGTTCCTGCCGATGACGGCGATGATCGTGATCGGCTCGACGATGGCCGGGCGCCTGACCGCGCGCGTCGGCGCGGGGCCGCTGCTCGTGGTCGGGATGACGCTTTTCGGCGCGGGCATGCTGCTGTTCGCGCAGATCTCGCCGAACGGCAGCTACCTCGGCGACATCCTCGCGCCCTCGCTGCTGACCGCGATCGGCATGGGCCTCGCGTTCGTGCCCGTGACGATCGCGGCGATGGCGGGCGTGCAGCGGGCGGAGTCGGGCCTCGCCTCCGGGCTCGTGAACACCTCGCGCCAGTTCGGCGGCTCGCTCGGCCTCGCGATCCTCGCAACGCTCGCCGGCGAGCGCAGCCAGCACCTGCTGAGCGCGCACGCCTCGGTGCACACCGCCCTGACCGACGGCTACCAGCGCGGCTTCGTGGTCGGCGCGGCGTTCGCGTTCGCGAGCGCGCTGGCGGCGGCGTTCCTCGTGCCGCGCGTGCGGCCCGGCCAGCAGGCCGCGGCTGCGCCGGCCGCCGCCGAGGCCTAGAGGCGGGCCCCTCCCGACGGCGTCTACAGGTCGGGCAGCTCGTAGTAGGTCTCGGCGCCCGCCTTGCGGACGTCGCTGAGCCAGTCCGAGTCGTAGTGCTCGCTCGGGCCCTGAAGCGGGTCCTCGAACGACCACGCCTGGCGGCGGTAGGTCCAGTTGCCGGGGTCGAGCCGGTGCGCCTCGCGGAAGTGCTCGCGCGCGCCGTCCACGTCGCCGGCGCGGTGCAGGTGCTGGCCGAGCTCGAAGTGCGCGGCGGCGGCCGAGGCCTCCGCCGGGCGCGGGCGTGAGCGGGCGATCACGTCCTCGGGTGCGAGCACGTGGCGGCTCGCCGCGCCGTTCGCCGCCCAGTCGCGCAGCGCGTCCGCGTAGCGCGCGGGCTCGACGCGGATCCTCGCCGCCTCGGCGAGCGTCTCGAGCACCAGCGGCGGGGCGTCCTTCGGAACGCCGTGCTTGCGCAGCAGCTCGCGCAGTCCGCTGTGGCCCGGGTGCGCAACCTCCGGGGGGCGGACGAGCATCCCGTCCTCGTCGACCCACACGCCCATCGGCACGTTGCTGATGCCGAGCAGCTCGTCGAGGCGGTGCGCCTGGTCGATCAGCGAGGGGTGCTCAGGCTGCGCCGCGTCGATCCACGGGCCCGCGTCCTGCACGCCGCCGGTGTCGAGCGCCACCGTGACGACCTCGACGTCCGGCGCCAGCTCGCTGCGCAAGGCCTGCCACCCGGGCAGGTCGAAGCGGCACCCTCACCAGGACGCCCACGCGACCATCACGAACCGCGTGCCGCGCAGCGAGCGCAGCGAGAACGGGCGTCCGTGGCGGTCCGGCAGCTCGAGGTCCGGCATCCGGGCGCTCGTCAGCGCACGCCCGCCGCCCTCGGGGCCGAGCGCATGCAGGCCGCGCGCATCGTCGTGGACGAGCGCCATGTTCAGCCGCTCGGCGAACGCCGTGACGTCCACACGCCCACCGCTCGCACGCGCGGCGTCCGGCAGCGGGACGCAGCGCTCCTCCTTGCACGCGCCCTCGGGCTTGACCTCCCAGCCCGTGCCGGCGGCCAGCTCTGCGACGTCCGCGTCGAGGCGCTCGAGGATCATCGCCGGCGACCCTAGCCGAGCGCGCGCACGAACGCGCAGGCCAGGCGCGCCGCCGCGGCGTCGTCGGTGGGCCCGAGCTCGTCGAGCACTACGCGGCGGCGGGCACGTCGGCGCGCGCCCACACGCCGGCGAGGCGGACGATGGTCGCCGCGGCGGCGGCCATCTCCTGCAGCGATGCCCACTCGCGCACCGAGTGGTACTCGTGCCCGCCGGTGAAGACGTTGGGCGTCGGCAGGCCCATCGCACTGAGCCGCGAGCCGTCGGTGCCGCCGCGGATCGGCGTGCGCACGGGCTCGACCCCCTCGGCCCGCATCGCCTCCTCGGCCGCCGCGACGATCTGCGGGTGCGGCTCCAGGTGCCTGCGCATGTTCGGGTACTGGTGGCGGGAGCCGAACTCGAGCCGCGCGCCCGGCGCGCTCGCGACGACCTCCTCCGCGATGCGCCGGATCGTCTCGACGTGGCGTTCGAGCAGCGCGTCCTCGAAGTCGCGCACGATCGCGCGGATCGTGGCGTGCGCCGCCGTCGCGTGGACCTCGAACGGGTGGATGAATCCCGCGCGGCCGTCGGTGCGCTCGGGCGCGAGGTCCGCCGGCAGCCGCGCGAGCACCTCGCCCGCCAGCCGCGCCGCGTTGACGAGCTTGCCCTTGGCCCAGCCGGTGTGGACGTCGACGCCGTGGATCTCCAGCGTCACCTCGCTGCCGGTGAAGGTCTCGTCCTGGAGCTCGCCCAGGTCCGAGCCGTCGAGCGTGTAGGCACAGCGCGCGCCGAAGCGCTCGACGTCGAAGAGCGTCGCGCCCTCGCCGATCTCCTCGTCGGGCGTGAAGCCGACGCGGATCGTGGGCCGCGGCAGCTGGGGGTTCGCCGCCAGATGTGCGACCGCGGCCATGATCTCGGCGACGCCCGCCTTGTCGTCGGCGCCCAGCAGCGTGTCCCCGCTCGAGGTGACGATGTCGTGGCCGCGGGCATGCGCCAGCTCGTGCATCGACTGCGGGTCGATCACCGTGCCGCCCTTCGGCAGCTCGATCGCGCCGCCGTCGTAGCCGCGGTGCACGATCGGCTCGACGCCGGCCCCGGGCGCGTCCGGACTCGTGTCCACGTGCGCGATCAGCCCGATCACCGGCACGCCGTCGACGTTGCCCGGCAGCGTCGCGAAGACGTAGCCGTGCTCGTCGAGCTCGGCGTCCTCGAGACCCGCGGCCTTGAGCTCCGCCACGAGCATCCGCGACAGCTCCAGCTGCCCGGGCGTGCTCGGCGAGCGCTCCCGGTCGCGCTTGGACTGCGTGTCGACCCGGACGTACCGCAGAAACCGCTCGAGCACGTCCTCCGCCAGCGCCTGCGCCAGCTCCGACGTGTACGCCGCGCCACTCACCTCCCGCAGGCTACCCACCCCCGCGCCGGCCGCCGCCTCGACGTGGGCCGGATATGTCTCGGTATGCGAGACAAATCCGGCCCAGAACGCGTCAGGCGGCGGCGCCGAGCTCGGCCAGCGCCGCGAGCACCTCGTCGTCGT
>DASTWP010000289.1:0-3483 GCA_035765835.1 Solirubrobacteraceae bacterium | reverse complement strand
CAGGCTTCCGGCGGCGGCGCGACCGCGAGGCGCACTCCTGTGCGCGCCGCCGCAACCCGGGCGCTGCCGCCGGCTCGGCCCCGGCGGGCCGCACACCCGACCACGGCCGCGCTGCGGCGCTTCGAGCGCCTGCACCTGCCGGTCTACTGCGGCGGGCCCCGCCGCTACGTCGCGTTCACGTTCGACGACGGGCCCGGCGTCTACACGCGGCTCGCGGTCCGGGTCCTACATCGCTTCCACGTGCCCGCGACGTTCTTCCTCGTGGGGCGCAACCTGCGGCCGTGGCGCGGCGCGCTGCGCGCCGAGACGCGCGCCGGCGAGCTCGGCGACCACACCTGGACGCACCCGTACCTGCCGGCGCTCGCGCGGCGCGCGATCGCCGCGCAGCTCGCCGACACGAAGCGCGCGATCGCGCGGCTGACGGGCCGCCGCGTCGCGCTGTTCCGCCCGCCGTACGGCGCGCGCGACGGCGCCGTCGACGCCGCGGCGCGAAGGCTCGGCCTGATCGAGGTGCTCTGGAACGTCGACAGCGCCGACTCGCTCGGCGCGAGCTACGCGCAGATCGTGCGCAACGTCCGCGCCGGCCTGCATCCGGGAGCGATCGTGCTGATGCACGAGAACCGCGGCCAGACGATCCGCGCGCTGCGCTACTACATCCTCCCCGCGCTGCACCGCTCGCACCTGCAGCCCGTGACGGTGGCGCGGATGCTCGCGCTCGACCCGCCGAGCCTCGCGCAGCTAAGCGCCGGCGCGAACGGCTGCCGCGGCAGCGGCCGCGGCGTCGGGCTGCTGCGCAACGGCTAGCTGAGCGCGCGCGCCGCGCCTCAGCGGCGCCGCGGCCTCCTTGCCGCGAACAGGTCGCCGATCGTCGTCTTCAGCATCGCGAGCGCGTCCGCGCGTGCGAGCCCGCCGTTGCGGACGAGCTCGTCGGCGGCATGGATCAGCGAGTAGTAGGCGCTCACCAGCCACTGCGCGGACAGATCGGCGCGGAACGCGCCCTCGTCCTGGCCGCGTTCGATCACGCTGAGCGTCAGCGCCATCAGCGGGGCGTGCGAGCGGTGCAGGCTCTCGACGGAGAGGTACTCGGCCGCGCCGCGGGCGAAGGCCTCGAAGCCGGCCAGCCGCGTCCACGAGGTCTCGATCATCCGCTCGAGCGCGGCGTCTGCCGGCCCGGCCTGCGGATCGGCGGCGGCGATCGCGGCCATCGAGTCCTCCACGGCCCGCGCGACCCCGGCCTCGACGACGTCGCCCAGCGTCTTGAAGTGCGCGTACAGGGTCGGCCGCGAGACCCCTGCCGCGGACGCGACCGCGGCCATGCTGAGCGTGGTGCGCTCGGCCAGCAGGCGCTCGGTCGCGTCCAGGATCGCCGTCCGGTTGCGATCGGCGATCGCGCGGCGGTGGTCGACGGTGGCCATGGTGGTCTGGAACCTAGCCAGTGCACTCGCTAGTGCATCCCGTGGGCCATGCCCGGCTCCGGCCGCACCGACGGCAGCGCAAGCGCCGCGACCAGCGCCACGGCCGCGGCCACGTTGCCCGCGACCAGGAAGCCGGTGTCGTAGCCGGAGACGACGTCGGCGACCGCGCCGCCCTGGGTCGCCGCGGAGGCGATCGCCGCGAGGACCGCGACGCCGACGGCGGCGCCGAGCTCGTGCGCGGTCGTCATCAGCCCGGAGGCGAGACCGGCGCTCTCGTGGTCCACGTCGGCCATCGCCGCGACCGACACCGCGACGAACGTCGCCCCGATCCCCAGCCCCAGCAGGAGGAAGCCCGGGAGCAGGTTCGCGAAGTAGCTCGGCTCCGCGGGCGCGGCCGCAAGCAGCGAGGCGCCGCTCGCCGCCACGAGCATCCCGGCGACCACCGTCCAGCGGCTGCCGAGGCGCGGGAGCAGGCTCTGCGCCGCGTGTGCGCCGGCGAGGATCACCAGCGTGAGCGGCAGGAACGCCAGCCCGGTCTCGATCGGCGAGGCGCCCATGACGCGCTGCAGGTAGATGCTGTTCAGGAAGAACGCGCCGACGAGGATGCCGGTCGCCGTGAGCATGACCGCGGCGCTCGAGACGAGCGGGCGGTTGCGCCACGTGGCGGGCGCGATCAGCGGCCGGCGCACGGCACGCTCGACGCGGGCGAAGCGCGCGATGAGCGCCGCGGCGAGGGCGGCGAAGCCGAGCGTGTAGGCCGAGCCCCAGCCGTGGCTCGAGGTGCCCTCGATCGCGAGGATCAGCGACACCAGGCCGCCCATCAGCGTCAGCGCGCCCTGCACGTCGAGGCGCTCACGCTGCCCGTGCGCGGGCGCCGCGGCCGGGATCAGGTGCAGCGCGGCCGCGGCGAGGACGACGCCGACCGGGACGTTGATGAAGAAGACCGACTCCCAGCCGAGCGTCTGCGTGAGGATCCCGCCGAACAGCACGCCGGCTGCCGCGCCCGCGCTGCCGAGCGCGCCCCAGATCGCGAGCGCCTTCGCTCGCTGCGGGCCTGCGTAGGTGGTCGTCAGGATCGACAGCGCCGAGGGCAACAGCATCGCGGCGCCCGCGCCCTGCAGCGCGCGCGTGACGATCAGCGCCGCCGGGGACCAGGCGAGGCCGCTGCCGAGCGAGGCGGCGGTGAAGACCGCGAGGCCGGCGAGGAAGACCCGCCGCCGCCCGGCGAGGTCGGCGAGGCGCCCGCCGAACAGCATCAGGCCGCCGGTGAACAGCACGTAGGCCGTCACCACCCACTGCAGCGCGCCACCGCCGAAATGCAGCGAACGACCGATCGACGGCAGCGCGACGTTCACGACCGTCACGTCGAGGATGACCATGAACTCGGCGATCGCCAGCAGGATCAGCGTCGTCCACGGCACGTGCCGGTGATCGCGGTGCGCTGCTTCGTCGTGATGCTGATGGCCGTGCATGGGAGCCTCCGGGTCGATTGGTTTACACCAGTGTCAAGCCGGAAGCTACCGATGGTTTACAGCACTGTCAAGGCACCCGCGCTGGCACGCTCTGCGAGATGCGCGGCAGCGTCGTCGGCCTGCTGGTCGCGGGTGCCGTCGCCTGGCCGGTCAACCGCCGGCTGATCGCGCGCGGGAAGGGACACGCCGCCGTGCACCCGCACCACGCGCACTGACGCCCTGCACCAGCCCCCAGGCGGACACGAGCGCCCACGAGGCCTCGAGCAGCAGGAAGCCGAGCTGGCCCTCGCGCGCGGCGAGCACCGCGAGGACCGCCGAGCCTGCGAGGTTGAGAGCGAGATAGGCGCGCGAGCGCTGGTCGAGTGCACCGCGCTGCACCGCCCCGTAGGCGGCGAGGATCAGCAGCGAGCCGAGGATCTGGACGAGCTGGTCCATTGCGGACCTCCCTGGTTTCCGCGCCGTCGTCAGACCGGGTACGGCGGTGGCTCTCGTCCGGGCGGCTGCGCCCTTCGCAGCCGCACACCCAGGATAGCTTCGCCTTTCTACGTGGCGGTCAGCTTCGCGACGTCGGGCGCGTAGACCGTCATCCAATGCGG
>DASTWP010000288.1:0-5613 GCA_035765835.1 Solirubrobacteraceae bacterium | reverse complement strand
ACCATCGACGCGCCGAGCGTGCCGGCGTTGTAGTTGACGAAGCCCTCGTGCATGACGGTCGTGCCCTGCGCCAGGTGCGCGCCGAGGCGCACGCGGTCCGCGTCCGCGATCCGCACGCCGCTGGGCACGACGTAGTCGACCATGCGCGGGAACTTGTCCACGCCGTGGACGGTGAGCTGCTTGTCACCCTCGCGCGCGCGCAGCCGCAGCGCGTCGAGCTGCGCGAGGTCGACCGGGCCCATGCTCGTCCACGCGACGTTGTGCAGCACGCCGAAGATCCCGTCGAGGTTGACGCCGTGCGGGCGTACGAGGCGGTGCGAGAGCAGGTGCAGCCGCAGGAACGCGTCCGGGACGTCCCCGGGCGGCGCGGAGAGGTCCTCGATCACCGTGCTCAGCGGCCGGATCTCGACGCCGCGGAAGTGGTCGGTGTGCGTCTGGTGAAGCTCTGCGGCCTCGCCCGGCTCGGCGCCGAGCACCGGCTGCGGGTACCAGGCGTCCAGCACGCGCCCGGAGGCGAGGTCGACGGTCGCGAGTCCGTGGGCGCCGGCGGCGGGCATCGCGGCGGGACGCTACAGCCCGTGCAGCTCGTCGAGCAGCGCGCCGCTCAGCTCGCCGGCGTAGACCGGGACCGCCCAGCCGGTGAGATCCACGTGCAGGTCCTCCCCCACCTCGACCTCGAGCTCGCCGCCGTCGAGCCGCACGGTGACCGGCGAGTCGCCGCCCCGCAGGACGTGCGCGACCGCGGCGCCGCAGGCGCCGGTGCCGGAGGACCGGGTCTCCCCGGCGCCGCGCTCGAAGATCCGCGCGCGGATCGCAGCGCCCGAGTCCTCCGTGAACCAGGAGACGTTCGTGCGGTGGGGGAAGCGCGCGTCGTGCTCGATCGGCGGGCCGAGCGCGCTCAGGTCCAGCGCCTCGAGCTCGGCGAGCGAGCCGACGTGGATCGCCGTCTGCGGGTTGCCGATCCGCACGTGCTGGAAGCGGAAGCCGCCCGCGGCCTCGCCGGCCTCGCCGAGCGTCGCGCGGCCCATGTCGACGCGGCAGGTGGTCTCCGAGAGGATCGTCGGGCGGATCTCGCCGGCCTTCGTGGCGATCGAGAACTGGCGCTGGTCGGTCCAGCCCGCGCGGCGCAGGTAGAGGATCGCCTCGCGCGCCCCGTTGCCGGACAGCTCGGCCTCCGAGCCGTCCGGGTTGAAGATCCGCAGCGTCGCGACGAAGCCGGGGCCGGGCGGCGCGCTCAGCTCGAGCACGCCGTCGGCGCCGACGCCGGCGTGGCGATCGCAGATGCGCCGCACGCGCGCGGCGGTGAGGGCGAACGGCAGCGCGCCGGCCTCCACGATCACGTAGTCGTTGCCCAGCGCCTGCCACTTCTCGAAGCGCATGGCGGCGGATGCTATGCGGCGTCCCAGGCGGCGGCGACGTGGCGCGCGACGTCGTCGGGCGAGCGACCGGTCACGTCGAGCACCTCGACGCCCGCCAGCTTGCGCATCCAGGTGAGCTGCCGCTTGGCGTAGTTGCGCGTGCGCCGCTTCATCGCCTCCACGTCGCCGGCCAGCAGCTCGTCGAAGCCGAGCGCCTTTCGCGCGGTGTCCGACGCCCCGGCCGCATGGGCCGCGCGCACCTGCTCGAGCGCGCCCGCGGCGACCATCGCGTCCACGCGCGCGTCGATCGCCGCGTAGAGCGCGTCGCGCTCCATCGTCAGGCCGAGCAGGCGGGTCGGATGGCGCGTGTCCTCGGTCCACAGGCGGTTCGGGCCCTGCGGCGGCTCGAGCTCGCCGAGGTCCAGGAGCTCGAGCGCGCGCACGATCCGGTGGCTGTCGCCCGGTGCGATCGGCTCGGCCGCCCAAGGGGCGCGCGCGGAGAGCACGGCGTGCAGCGCCGGGGCGCCGCGGGCCGCGAGCTCGGCCTCCCAGCGGGCGCGGACCTCCTCCGGAGGCATCGGCCGCAGGTCGAGCTCGGCCAGCGCGGCGCGCAGGTAAAGGCCGGTCCCGCCGACGACGATCGGCAGCCACCCGTGCTCGAGCAGGCCGTCGACCTCCGCATGCGCGAGCTCCGCGTACTGCGCCACGCTGAACGTCGCGTCGTCCGGGACGAACGAGAGCAGGCGGTGCTCGAGGCGCGCCCGCTCGGCCTGGCTCGCCGCGCCGGTCAGGACCTCGAGGCCCTCGTAGACCTGCAGCGCGTCCGCGGAGACCGCCACGGGGTGCTGGCCGAGCGCGCGAAGCCGCTCGGCGGCGGCGATCGCGACGGCGGTCTTGCCCACGCCCGTGGGGCCGAAGATCGCGAGCACGCTGGGCGCCTGCGGCATCCGGCCAGTATCGCGCCGTCGCCGGAGTAGCCTGCGACGGGTGAGCGTCACGATCGGCTGCGGGCTCTCAACGGGCCCCGACCCGCGGGTCGCGGCGATCGAGGCCGCCGCGGAGGCCGGGGCGGCGCTCGGGCGCAGCCGCGCGGACCTCGCGGTCGTGTTCTGCTCGGGCGCGCATCTCGCCGCGCCGGAGGCCACGCTCGAGGGCGTGCACGAGGCGCTCGACCCGGTGCAGCTCGCCGGCTGCGGCGCCGGCGGCGTGCTCGCGGCGGGCCGCGAGGTCGAGGCCGGCACGGCGGTCGCCGTGTGGGCGGCGGAGCTCGGCGACGGCGCGGAGGCGCTCGCGTTCCACGCCGACGCCGTCGAGGGCCCGGATGGCGTCGGCGTCGCCGGGCTGCCCGACATGGATGGCGCGACCGCGGCGATCCTGCTGCCCGACCCCTACACGTTCCCGATCGACGCGGCGCTCGCCGCGATGGCCGCGGGGGGCGCGGGCATGCCGATCCTCGGCGGCATCGCGAGCGCGCGAACCGCCGAGGGCGCCGCCGCGCTGTTCCTCGGCCGCGAGGTGAAGGAGGCCGGCGCCGTCGGCGTGCGGTTGAGCGGCGTCGAGGTGCTGCCATGCGTCTCGCAGGGCGCGGCGCCGGTCGGCCCGGAGCTGACCGTCACCGGTGTCGACGGCCACGTGATCCACGAGCTCGCGGGTCGTCCCGCGCTCGAAGCGCTGCGCGACGCGATCGAGGGCCTGGACATGCACGACCGCGCCCTCGTCGCGCAGGGGCTGCTGCTCGGAGTCGTGATCGGGCCCGCGAAGCCCGAGTACGGCCAGGGCGACTTCCTGGTGCGCGGCCTGGTCGGCGCGGACCCGGAGGCGGGCACCGTGGCGGTCGGCGTGCCGGTCGAGGCCGGGCAGGTCGTCCGCCTGCATGCGCGCGATGCGGCCTCTGCCGACCGCGATCTGCGCGACGCGCTCGGCCTGCGGCGCGAGGCGATCGGCGGCGGCGCGCCCGCCGGCGCGCTCGTCTTCACGTGCAACGGCCGCGGCAGAGGGATGTTCGGCGTCGCCGACCACGACGCCGCCGCGCTCGAGGACGAGCTCGCGGGCGCGCCCGCGGCCGGGTTCTTCGCCGCGGGCGAGATCGGCCCCGTCGGCGGCGAGCCGTTCCTGCACGGCTTCACGGCCACCGTGGCGATCTTCCCCTGACGACGCCGGCCGGCGCGGGCCTGTAAGCATCGGGCCATGGACATCGGCGGCAAGACGGTCCTCCTCACCGGCGCGACGGGCGGCATCGGCCACGCGATCGCGCGGCGGCTGCACGCGGCCGGCGCCCGGCTCGTGCTCACCGGCCGGCGCGCCGGCGTGCTGGAGCCGCTCGCGGCAGAGCTCGGCGCGCGCTCGCTCGCGGTCGACCTCGCGGAGCCCGACCAGGTCGCGCGCCTCGCCGGCGAGTGCGCCGACGTCGACGTCCTCGTCGCCAACGCGGCGCTTCCGGCCTCCGGCGATCTGTTCTCGTTCAGCGTCGAGCAGCTCGACCGCGCGCTGGAGGTGAACCTGCGCGCGCCGATGGTGCTCGCGCGCGAACTGGGCGAGCGGATGGCGGCGCGCGGCTCCGGCCACCTCGTGTTCATCTCCTCGCTGTCGGGCAAGAGCGGCACCAGCCGCAGCTCGGTCTACTCGGCGACGAAGTTCGGGCTGCGCGGCTTCGGCCAGGGGCTGCGCGAGGACCTGCTGCCGCGCGGCGTCGGCGTCAGCGTGATCTTCCCCGGCTTCATCCGCGACGCGGGCATGTTCGCCGAGTCGGGCACGAAGCTGCCGCCGCTGGTCGGCACGAGCTCCCCCGAGGAGGTCGCGGACGCGGTCGCGGACGCGATCGCGCGCAACCGCGGCGAGGTGGACGTCGCACCCGTGCCGATGCGGATTGCGACGCGCTTCGCGGCAGTCGCCCCGGGCCTCGCGGCCACGATCGGCCGCCGCGCAGCGAATCGCATCTCGCGCGAGCTGTCCGAGGGCCAGGCGGCGAAGCGCTGACGCGCCACCGCCGCGGCTCACGCCGCCGCGCGCGAGGTCTCCTGCCCGACCGCCGCCAGCACCTCGGATGCGAGCGCCGGCCCGTCCGCGGCCAGCACCGGCGTCGCGACGATCCGCACCACGACCTCGTCGCCGTCGATCTCCTCGACGGTGATGCGCGGATCTGCCCGCACCGGTATCTCGAGCGTTTCGTCGAGCAGGCGCTGGATGTCCAGCGGCGTCACGCCGGGCCGCAGCCGCGCGCGCAGGTCCACCCCGTCCGGCTCGCGCAGCGGGACGACCGCCACGTTCAGCACTACGGAGTTCGGGACCATGATCGAGTCCTCGCCGCTCGCGAACGTCGTGTAGAGCAGGCCGAGCGAGCTCACGACGCCCTCGATCGTGCCGGCAAGGCCGCCGCCCTGCAGGCGCACCCGCTCGCCGACCCGAAAGGGGCGCGCGCTCAGGAGCACCGTGCCGGCGATGAGGTTGCCGAGCGTCTGCTGGGCCGCGAGACCGAAGACGACGGCGGTGAAGGCGCCGCCCACCGCCAGCGAGCGGCCATCCAGCCCCGCCACCCGCAGCGCGACCAGGACCGCGATCCCGATCGTCACGAGCCGGATCAGGAAGCCGACCGTGCCGGCCGTGCCGGGGTCCATGCGGCGGAACAGCATCGGCCCGATCGAGCGCCCGGCATCGCGCGCCAGCTGCCAGCCGAGGATCACGAGGGCGATCGCGGTGACGATCCGCACCGGCGTGTCCGAACCGGATCCGAGCAGCTCGTCGCGGTAGTGGTAGACGACGAGGATCCCGATCAGGACCGGGACCAGTACGACCACCTCGAGGCGCGCGCGCCGGACCGCACGGCGGCTGAGCTGCCGCGCGAGGCCGGCCTCTCGCCAGGAGTGGCTGCGCGTCTCGAAGAGCCGGCGCATGGGTGGCTGTCCGCGGAGTCGAGGCATCTCTAGGGACAACACCTTCCACACCGGTCCGTTTCAGAACGCGTCTGTGACCCCAGTCACACGAGGTCTTCAGAACAGGGGCTCCTGGACGGGCTTGCGCTCGGCCTCGCGTGACGGCGCCGGAAGCGGCAGCGACGGCTCCGCCGAGCCCATCTGGCGGTTGAAGCGCGCCAGCGGCGGCCCGCCGGGCTGCCGGATCAGCGCCGCCAGCCGCGCGCGCTCGGCGTCCGGCGCGTAGGCGCCACGGCGGTAGAGCTCCTCGTAGTGCTCGACGAGGTCGGGCCGGTAGGAGCGCAGCCATTCCATGAAGACCTGCCGGACCTCGCCGCGCAGGTGCA
>DASTWP010000287.1:0-4101 GCA_035765835.1 Solirubrobacteraceae bacterium | reverse complement strand
CGAGGACACCCGCGGGCAGCGCGCGGCCGGAGCGGGCGCAGAGCGCGGCGCCGACGCACAGCACGCCGACGAGGATCTCCTCGGCGTGCCCCGGCTCGAGCGCGCGCAGCGTCAGCGGGTTGGCGGCGCACAGCGCGAGCGCGCCCCAGCAGAACAACCGCCCGTGGCCGAGCGCCGCGGCGCGCTCGTAGACGAAGAGGCCGAGCAGCACGACCGCAGCGAGGCCGGGGACGGCCATCGCGCGGAACACGGCCAGCTCGCCCCCGCCCCAGAGGCCGGGCAGCAGCGCGAACGGCGCGCGCAGGATCAGCGAGCCCCCGTACAGCGGCAGGTGGTGCAGGAAGCCCGCGAGATCGCCGCTGCGCAGATGGTCGAGCGCGGGCTGCGCCTCCACCTCGTAGTCGCTGAAGGCGGGCGTCAGCAGCATCATCCACGCCATCACGAACGCGGACAGGCAGGCGGCGAGGGCCGGGAGCAGAAGGGCACTGCGCGGACGGCGCATACGACGCAATCGGCATCCGGGGCGCCGAGGTTGAGCCGTTCCGGCGCGCGCCCGCGCGAGAGGATGTGCGGCCGATGCGCCACGACCGGCACGGATGGTGGATCGAGGAGGCGGGTGCGCCCGGGCTGCTGGCGCCGCTGCGGGGTGAGACGCAGGCCGACGTGGTCGTCCTCGGCGGGGGCTTCACCGGGCTGTGGGCGGCATGGCACCTCGCGCTCGGCGGGGCCTCGGTCGTGCTGCTCGAGGCCGGGCGCTGCGGGTTCGGCCCGAGTGGGCGCAACGGCGGCTTCGTCTCTACGCTCGCGCTGAACGCGCCCTCGCTGCGCGAGGCCTTCGGCGCGCAGCGCGCCCGCGCGCTGGTCGCCGCGAGCATCGAGTCCGTACGGGGGATCGGCGCGTGGTGCCTGGAGCAGGGCGTGGACGCGTGGTACCGGTACGCGCCGCACCTCGTGGTCTCGTGCGCCCCGGCGCAGGACGGCGTGAGCGCGGACGCGGTCGACGCGGCGGAGGTCGTGACGATCGATGCGGCGGCCGCGCGCGCGGTCTGCGACTCGCCGCTGTTCCGCGGCGGCGTGCTGGCGCGCACGGGCGCGACCGTGCACCCGGCGCGGCTGGCGTTCGGGCTGCGCGCGCGGCTGCTCGAGCGCGGCGTCGCGGTGCACGAGCGCTCGCGCGTGCGGCGGCTCTCGGTGGGCGCGGGCGGCGCGGTCGCGGAGGTCGCGGGCGGTGGCGTCGTGCGCGCCGGCGCCGCGGTGGTGGCCGTCGGTGCGCGCTCGGGCGCGCTGGAGCCGCTGCGGCGGCGGCTGACGGTCTCCTCGAGTCACATCGTGCTGACCGAGCCGGTGCCGGACGTCGTCCAGGCGCTCGGATGGGACGGCGGCGAGGCGATCACGGACGGCCGGGCGCTGCTGCACTACTTCCGCACGACCGGTGACGGGCGGATCGTGTTCGGCTGGGCCGGCGGGCGGATGGCGGCCGGGGGGCGCGCGCGCGGGCGCATGGAGCTGGACGCACGGGCCGCCGCGCAGGTGCGCGCGGACCTCGTGCGCTTCTTCCCGGCGCTCGAGGGGCGGCGGGTCGAGCGGGCCTGGGGCGGCCCGATCGACGTCTCGCCGACGCACCTGCCCGCCGTCGTCACGCTGCCCGGCGGGCGCGCGTGGGCCGCGTTCGGCTACACGGGCAACGGCGTCGGACCGTCGCACTTGGCAGGGCGCGCGCTGGCGGCGCTGGCGCTCGGCGGCCCCGATCCCGCCGCCTCGCTGGCGCTGGTGGACCCGCCGGCGCGCGCGGTGCCGCCCGAGCCCGTGCGCGTCGCGGGCGCGACGGTGCTGCGCGGCGCGCTCGTGCGCACCGAGGGCGCCGCCGAGCAGGGGCGCTGCGCGGACCCGCTCAGCCGCGCGCTCGCGGCGCTGCCCGAGCGGCTCGGGCTGCACATCGTGCGCTGACTGCGCCGCCGCCCGAGCGCCGCCGGTACCTTCCGGGCACGGGAGCAGTGAGATGAACCGCAAGCGCCTTTCGACGGCGCTCGTCGCGGTGTGCGCGGCCGCGCTGGCGGCGGCGCCCGCCGCGTGGGGGCGCGACGCGACCGTGACGTCGTTCGACGGCACGGCGATCGCGCTGCACTTCTTCCCGGCCGCCGGGCTCGCGCCCGGCGCGAAGGCACCGACCGTGCTGTTCGGCCCCGGCTGGGGCTCGGGCGGGGACACCAACGACGAGAGCGCCACGGACACGGGCACCGGGATCGTCGGCGTGGGGCCGCTGCGCAACGCCGGCTACAACGTCCTCACCTGGGACCCGCGCGGCTTCGGCAGCTCGGGCGGCACCGTCGAGGTCGACAGCCCGGACTTCGAGGCCCGCGACGTCTCGGCGCTGATCGACTACGTGGCGCGCCAGCCCGAGGCGCAGCTCGACGCGCCCGGCGACCCGCGCGTGGGGATGTCGGGCGGCTCCTACGGCGGCGGGATCCAGCTCGTCACGGCTGCGATCGACCCGCGCGTCGACGTGATCGTCCCCGACATCGCATGGCACTCGCTCGTGAGCAGCCAGTACAAGGAGGGGACCGTCAAGAGCGGCTGGGGCGCGATCCTCTACGGGCTCGGCGTCGAGGGCTCGCACAACCGCCTCGACCCGGCCATCACCGACGCCTTCACGCAGGGCATCGCGACCGGGACCTTCTCGCAGCAGGTCGTCGACTTCTTCGCGAGCCGCGGCCCCGCGGGCCTGCTCGACCGCATCCACGTGCCGACGTTCCTGATGCAGGGGACGGTCGACACGCTGTTCTCGCTGCAGGAGGCGATCGACAACTACGACGCGCTCTCGCGCAACGGCATCCCGCTGAAGATGCTCTGGTTCTGCGGCGGTCACGGCGCCTGCCTGACGAGCCCCGGCGACCTCGGCCTGATGCAGCGCGAGGAGCTGGCGTGGCTGGCGCGGTACCTGAAGCGCGACAGATCGGTCGACACGGGCCCGGGCTTCGAGTGGGTCGACCAGGACGGCGCCGAGCACACCGCGGCCTCCTACCCGCTGCCCGCGGGCGCGCCGCTGGTGGGGGACGGCAGCGGCACGCTCCCGCTCGTGCAGCCGGGGGGCTCCGGCCCGGCCGTGTACACGAACAGCTCGAACCCGACCGGCGTCCTGGGCGCCGCGGTGGCGCCGACGAAGGCCGCGAACGCGGTCGACGTGACGGTGCGCGGCCCGGCGACCGCCGAACCGATGATCGGGGCGCCGCGCGTGACGCTCACCTACGTCGGCAGCGGCTCCTCGACGACGACCACCACGAAGGTGTTCGCGCAGGTCCTCGACGACGCCACGGGCAGCGTCCTCAACAACCAGATCACGCCGATCCCGGTGACGCTCGACGGGCTGCAGCACACGGTCACGCAGCCGCTCGAGGTGCTCTCCGCCGAGGCGCACCCGGGAGCGACGTACACGCTCCAGCTCGTCGCCAGCAGCACGGCCTACGACGTGCAGCGCTCTGCGGGCACCGTCGCGTTCTCGAAGATCCACGTCGAGCTGCCGACGGCCGCGACGGGCGCGGTGCTCGCCGCCGGCGCGCGGGCCTGTACGAGCCGGCGCAGCCTCACGGTGCACGTGCGCCGGCGCTACCGCCACCGGCTGCTGCGCGCGCGCGTGCTCGTCGACGGTCGCCTCGTCCGCCGCCTGGGACGGCACGCAGCGGCGGTGCGCATCGATCTGCGCGGGCGCCGCGGGGGCCGCGTCACGGTCCGGATCGTGATGCGCCTGCGCTCCGGGCGCACGGTCGTGGACACGCGCCGCTACCGGCTGTGCAGCGCCCGCCGGTGAGCGCTCACGCGATCTGCGCGCTCAGCTCCGGCGTGCGGGCGAGCGTCTGCAGCACGACGCAGTAGCGCTCGGTCAGGCGCAGCAGCGTGTCGAGCTGGTCCGCGTCGGCGTCGCTGTCGAGCTCGAAGCGCAGGCGGATCGAGCGGAAGCCGACGGGGGCCTCCTTGGCCACGCCGAGCGTCCCGCGGAAGTCGAGGTCGCCCTCGGCGGTGACGGTCCCGCCGGCGAGCGGGATGCCCAGCGAGGTGGCGACGGCGCGCATCGTGACGCCGGCGCACGCTGCGAGCGCCTCTAGC
>DASTWP010000286.1:0-9315 GCA_035765835.1 Solirubrobacteraceae bacterium | reverse complement strand
GGCATCGCGGTCGCCTGAGCGGGCGTTACCCGAGCAGCTCGACGCGCGCGGACATCCCACAGTGCTCCAGCAGCCGGTCCACGAGGCTGCCGGGCACGCGCAGGATCGCGAGCGTCCAGCCCTCGTCGCACGCGCGCTGGTGCACAGCGATCAGCGCGTGCACGGCGGTCGAGTCCATGAACGGGACCTCGCGGAGGTCGATCACGCAGTGCCCGCCCAACGGCACGTCCGGCACGGCTTGCGTCAATGCGGGCGTCGTGAGCAGGTCGAGCTCGCCGATCACCTCGACCAGCAGCCGCTCGCCGACGTGCTCGACCTGCACGGCGAACTCACCGACCGCGTCCCGCGGTTCCCCCCTCACGCGCGCAATCCTACGAGCCGGTCGTAGAGCGCGTGCAGCTCGCCGAGCATGCGCTCGCGCCCGAAGCGCGCGCGCACGTCAGCGGCGGCGGCGGCGCCCATGCGCCCGCGGCGCGCGGGGTCGTCGAGCAGCGCGGCGAGCGTGCGCGCGAGCGCGGCCGGGTCGCCCGGCGCGACGAGCGCGCCCGTCTCGCCGTCGCGCACGATCTCCGGGAGCCCGCCGTGCGCGGAGGCCACGACGCAGCAGCCGGCCGCCGCGGCCTCGAGCGCCGCGTTCGGCAGCGGATCCGGCTGCTTGGAAGGGACCGCGACGATGTCGGCCGCGCCGTAGACGAGCCCGACGTCGTCGACGAAGCCCGCGTGCAGCACCCGGCGCGCGACGCCGAGCGCCGCAGCGCGCTCGTGCAGCTCGCGCAGGTGGCGCTCCTCGCCCTGCCAGGGCCCGCCGGCCACGAGCGCGACGACGTCGGCGCGCCCGCGCAGCGAGGGATCCCCGAGCGCGCGCACGAGCACGTCCTGGCCCTTCCAGCCGGAGATGCGGCCGAGCACCGCGACCACGTACGCCTCCTGCGGGATCCCGAGCGCGCGCCGCGCCTGCTCGCGGGGCGCGCGCCGCGGCTCGATCGCGAGGCCGTCGTGCAGCACGAACGCGCGCTGACCGGGGCCGAACTGCTCGCAGGTCGCGCGTGAGACGCACGGCAGCGCGTCGGCGGTGCAGAGCAGGCGCCGGTAGGCGCCGAACCAGCGCTCGAAGCCCGCGTAGATCTCGCGCACGTGCCAGACGTGCGGGACGCGGGCGATGCGCGCCGCCGCGGCGCCGCCGAGCGTGACCGACGTGTTCGTGTGCACGAGCGCGGCGCCGCGTGCGCGCGCGAGGCGCCCGAGGCCGCCGGCGTCCGCCGCCCACGCCGCCCCGACGCGCGAGATGCCGGGCGGCGACATCAGCGAGCGGCGCAGCACGGCGAGCGGCCGCACGAGCACCTCGACCCCGGCCGCACGCAGGTCGCTCGCCAGCTCGCCGTGCGCGGGCAGCACCACGAGCGGCGTCCAGCGCTCGCGGTCGAGGCCGGTGACGATCGCCTGCAGCTGGCGGTCGGCGCCGTAGCGGCCGCTGGAGCTGTGCAGGTAGAGGACGGTGCGCGGCTCGCTCAAAGCGGGATCTCGCGCACTTCGCCCGGCGCGTCGGGCACGACGTCCGGATGCAGCGCGTGCGCGAGCGTCTCGAGGCCGTCGACGAGCCGCGGCCCCGGCCGCGAGAAGTACGCGCTGCCATCGACCACGATCGCGCGCCGCGCGCCGGTCGCGCGCAGGTCGCCGACGTGCGCGAGCGCCTCTTCGTGCGCGCGCTCGAGGTCATAGCCGCAGGGGATGCAGAGCACGACCTCGGGGGCCGCGGCGGCGACCGCCTCCCACGTCGACTGCTCGGAGTGCTCGCCCGGAAGCCCGAGCAGGTCGATCCCGCCGGCCAGCTCCACGAGCTGCGGCGTCCAGTGGCCCGCCACGAACACGGGGTCGAACCACTCGATCGCCGCGACGGGCACGCGCGTGACGTCGCGCACCGCGACGCGCACCGCGTCGATGCGCGAGCGCTGGCGCGCGATCAGGTCGAGCGCGGCGTCGCGCGCGCCTGTCGCCTGCGCGACTGTCCGCACGTCGCCCATCGACTCGCCGAGCGTCTTCGGGTCCAGCGCGATCACCTGCGGGCAGGTGGGGATCGCCTGCGCGACCTTGACGACGTCCTCGTAGGAGACCGCGCAGACGGGGCACAGCTCCTGCGTGACGATCAGGTCCGGCTCGAGGTCGTGCAGCGCGTCCTCGTCGAGCGTGTAGATCGCCTCGCCGCGCTCGGTCCGCTCGCGCACCGCCGCGTCGATCTCGCGTGCGCCCAGGCCCGCCGGCAGCGCGTCCCGCGTCACGTGGGGTAGGAGCGCGGCCTCTGCGGGAAAATCGCACTCGTGCGTGACGGCGACCACCTGGTCGCCGAGCCCGAGCGCGAACAGCAGCTCGGTCGCATGGGGAACGAGACTCACGATCCGCATCGGAGGACAGGATGGCAGCGAGCGAGCAGTGGCGGCAGGAGGGCGCGGAGCTGATCCGCGACTTCGAGTTCGGCGACTTCAAGGGCGCCATGGCGTTCGTCAACAAGGTCGCGGACGCCGCCGAGGATGCGAACCACCACCCGGACATCCTCGTCCACGGCTGGAACAAGGTCCGGCTGACGCTCTCGACGCACAGCGAGGGCCGCGTCACCGACGCCGACCACGAGATGGCGCAACGGATCGACCGATTGCCGTAGGGCCCTCCTGCTAGCCTGCGCGGCAGAAGGCCGTGCCCGACGACCTCCCTCGAAGTAGCAGCCCACAGGCTGCGTGCCTGCCGTGACGGCGCTGGCCCTCATCGCCACGGCGGTGCTCATCGGCTTCAACGCGTTCTTCACGATGTGCGAGTACGCGCTCGTGCGCTCGCGCCGCGCGCGCCTGGAGACGATGCGCGAGGAGGGCCTGAAGGGCGCCCAGCTCGCGCTGGAGGAGGTCGACGAGATCGGCGACTACATCTCGACCGTGCAGGTCGGGATCACGCTCGCCTCGATCGCGATCGGCGCGCTCGGCGAGCCGGCGATCGCCGACCACATCCTGAAGCCGCTCTTCCACGGCCCGCTGGAGAAGGGCCTCGCCGTCGCGCTGTCGGTGGTGCTCGCCTACCTGGTGATCACGAGCGTGCACATCGTCGCCGGCGAGCTCGTGCCGAAGATCTTCGCGATCGACCGCGCGGAGTCCGTCGCGCGGCGCATCGCCGTCCCGCTGCGCTTCTTCCGCCGCCTGTTCACGCCGTTCATCGTCGTGCTCACGGGCATCAGCGACGCCATCCTGCGCCGCCTCGGCGTCGATCCCGACCGCGTCACCGAGGACGCGGGCACGCCCGAGGAGCTGAAGGCGCTGATCGCCGAGTCCTACACGGGCGGCAAGCTCGATCCGGGCGAGGCGGGGATGCTCTCGGGTGTCTTCCACCTGCACGAGCAGGAGGCCCGGCAGGTGATGACGCCGATCCCCGCCGTCGTCACGGTCGACACCTCAGAGGACGTCGAGACGGCGCTGCGGCGCTGCATCTCCTCGGGGCACACGCGCCTGGTCGTCACCGAGGACGAGAACCAGGACCGCGTGCGCGGGATCGTGCACGCCAACTCGCTTGCGCGCCAGCTGATGGCCGAGGGGCCCGGCGCCTCGATCGAGTCGCTGGTGCGCGAGGCGCCGATCGTGCCGGAGACGAAGCCCCTGGACGACCTGCTGGCCGATCTCCAGCGCCAGCGCACCTCGATGGCGGTCGTGATCGACGAGTACGGCCGCGTCGCCGGCATCGTCACGGTCGAGGACATCATCGAGGAGGTCGTCGGCGAGATCGACGACGAGACCGACCCCGCGGGCGGCGCGGTCCGCCGGCTGGCCAACGGGGACTGGTTCGTGCGCGGGCACGTCGCGGTGACCGACCTGCTCGACTACGGGCTGGCCCTGCCGGTCGACACCGACGCCTACAACTCGGTCGGCGGCTTCGTCTTCGCAGAGCTCGGGCGGCTGCCGAAGCGCGGCGACACCGTGCACGCCGACGGCTACGCGATCCGCGTCGAGTCCGTGCGCGAGAACCGCATCGAGGCCGTGCGGATCCGCCATCGCGGGGCCTTCGGCGGGGTCGAGCAGGAGGCCGAGCGTTAAGCGCAAGTTTCGCTCGGGCGGCGCGTTCTGAAGCCTTGACCGTCGCGCGTGGGACCGCGGCGGAACACATAGCCGGTGGATCGGGGTGGGTCCACTGCACGCAAAAACGACGGGCCCGCGAACAGCGGGCCCGTCGTCTTGCTTCTGGGAGGAGGTGCACTTGCGAGGTACGTTCGCAGGGGCAGTATCGGCAGCCTTCCTGAATCCCCCTTAAAAGTTCGTCGCGCGATAGCTTGCCGCGCATGCGGGAGATCACGATCGCGGCGTCGCACCGCGGGGGCAGCGGCGAGCCGCTCGTCCTCGTCCACGGCTACACCGGCAGCTGGCGCAACTGGGTGCCCGTGCTGCCGGCGCTCGAGGCCTGCCATGACGTGCTCGCGGTCGGCCTGGCGGGCCATCACTGCGCCGCGCCGCTGCGCGAGGGCGCCGAGCCTTCCGTCCACGAGCTCGCCGACGCGATCGAGCGCGACATGGACGCCGCCGGCTTCGAGACCGCCCACGTGGCCGGCAACTCGCTCGGCGGCTACCTCGCGCTCGAGCTCGGCGCGCGCGGCCGCGCGCGGTCGGTCGTGGCGCTCTCGCCGAGCGGGGGCTACGAGCCCGGCTCGGCGGCCGAGCGCAAGATCTTCGCCTGGTTCGTGCGCCAGCACCGGATCGGCCGGAAGGCCATGCCGCACCTCGAGCGCGTGATGGCGCGCCCGGGGCTGCGCCGCCTGGCCCTGCGCGACGTCATGCGCCACGGCGAGCGCGTGCCGCCCGCGGAGGCGGTCGCGATGAGCGTAGGCGCGCTGGAGTGCGCGATCCGCGAGCCGTTCATGGAGTGGGCCCTGCGCGAGGCCGCGAACGTCGAGCTCGGCTCGATCGCGTGCCCGGTCCTGATCGCCTGGGCCGAGCGCGACCGGATCCTGCCGATGAAGACGTGCTCGGCGCGCCTGCGCGAGGCGGCGCCGGGCGCCGAGTGGCGCGTGCTTCCTGGCGTCGGCCACGTGCCGATGTACGACGACCCCGACCTGATCGCGCGCACGATCGTGGACTTCGCCGCGGCCGCCGAGGCCCGGCGCGCGGCGCCCGCCGCTCAGGTCTCGGCGTAGAGCCCGCGCCCGCTCTTCCTGCCGAGCGCCCCCTCGGCGACCAGCGCGCGCAGCCGCTCGGGGACCGGCGCGCCGATCTCGTCGCCGATGGCGACTGCGACGTCCAGCCCGATGAAGTCGAGCAGCGCGAGCGGCCCCATCGGATGGCCCGTGCCGAGCGTCATGCAGCGATCGACGTCCGCGGGCGCCATGCCCGTCTGCTCGAGGAGCTCGACGGCGCTGAAGAGGTAGGGGAACAGCAGGCGGTTGACGACGAAGCCCGGCACGTCGGGCACCTCGACCGGCGTCTTGCCGAGCGCTTCGCAGAGCGCCCGCGCCCGCGCGCGGATCTCGTCACCGGCCTGCGGCGGGAACGCCAGCTCGACGAGCTTCATCTTCGGCACGGGGTTGAAGACGTGCAGGCCGACGAAGCGCTCGGGGGAGCCGCTCGCCTGCGCGAGCTCGGCGACGGACAGCGACGAGGTGGTGGTGGCGATCAGCGCACCGTCGCCGGCGACGGCGCCCAGGCGACCGAGCAGCGCGGCCTTCGCGTCGTGCTGCTCCGCGATCGCCTCGACCAGGAACGTCGCCTCGCCGAGCGCCTCCAGGTCGGTCTCGATGCGCACGTGGCGTGCGTTGACCTCACCGCTGAGGCGCCCGCAGTGCTTCTCGACGCTCGCGCGGGCGCGGTCCGCCGACTCGTCCGCGCGCGCCCACAGCACGACCTCGCCATGGCGCGCGGCCGTCGCCGCGAGACCGCACGCGATCGCCCCGCTGCCCGCGATGCCCAGGCGCTCCTGCACGTCACCCGCTCCCTTTGGCTGACTGGACAGTCAAGACCGGTACGTTATGTGAGAGCAGGTTCGGGTCCCCGTCAGACAGAGGAGCGCGTAGCGCATGAGTGGTCAGCAGGGCCGTGAGGTCGTCATCGTGGAAGCCGTTCGTACCCCAGTCGGGCGCGGCCATCTCGAGAAGGGCTACTACAAGGACACGCATCCGAACGACCTCCTCGGCAAGTGCTACACGGAGGTGCTCGAGCGCAGCGGCGTCGACGCGTCCGAGGTCGAGGACGTCATCGCCGGCTGCGTGCAGCAGTTCGGCGAGCAGGCCTTCAACATCGCCCGCAACGCGTGGCTGCAGGAGGGGCTGCCGATCGAGGCCGCCGCGACCACCGTCGATCGCCAGTGCGGCTCCGCGCAGCAGGCCGTGAACTTCGGCGCGGCGCTGATCGCGGCCGGCATCCACGACGTGGTGGTCGGCTCGGGCGTCGAGCACATGGGCCACCTGCCGTTCAGCGCCGGCATGAAGGCGCAGGAGGAGTTCGGGCAGGCGTTCACCAAGAAGCTGCTCGAGAAGCACAACATCGTCGGCCAGGGCCTCGGCGCCGAGATGATCGCCGACAAGTGGGAGATCCCGCGCTCCGAGCTCGACGAGCTCGCGCTGCGCTCGCACCAGCTCGCCGCGAAGGCGACCGAGGAGGGCCGCTTCGAGCGCGAGATCGTGCCGTTCCAGGTCAACGGCGACACCTACGTGGCCGACCAGGGCATCCGCCCGGACCCCTCGCTCGAGGCGCTCTCGCAGCTCAAGCCGGTGTTCAAGGCCGACGGCAAGATCACCGCGGGCAACTCCTCGCAGATCTCCGACGGAGCCGCGGCGGTGCTGCTGATGTCGCGCGAGAAGGCCGAGCAGCTCGGCGTCCGGCCGCGCGCGCGGATCATCGACCAGACCACGGTCGGCGTGGACCCGGTGACGATGCTCACCGGGCCGATCCCGGCGACCCAGAAGATCCTCGACCGCAACTCGATGGCGATGAGCGACATCGACTTCGTCGAGATCAACGAGGCCTTCGCGCCGGTCGTCGCGGCCTGGGCGCGCGAGCACAACCCGGACATGGACCGCGTGAACCCGCGCGGCGGCGCGATGGCGCTCGGCCACCCGCTCGGGTCCACCGGCGCGCGCCTGATCACCACGCTGCTGCACGAGCTCGAGGACGAGGACAAGGAGATCGGCCTCGTCACGATGTGCTGCGGCGGCGGCCTCGGCACCGCCACGCTGATCCAGCGCGTCTAAGCGCCGGCGCACACGCCTGGGCTGCGAACGTACGAATAATTGCGACGTTCGCAGCCCGCGCTCGGCGCGGCTGTCGGTACGCTCGCCGGCATGACAGACCTCGGAGAGCCGGGCTCCTACCTGACGCTGGCCGATGGGGTGCCGGTGCTCACCAGCGACGGCGAGGAGATCGGGCACGTCACGCATGTGCTCGCCGACGCCGACGAGGACATCTTCGAGGGCTTCGTGATGCGCCACCGCCTCGGGCACCGCTTCGTCGACGCCTCCCAGATCGCGCAGATCCACGAGCGGGGCGTCGTGCTGAGCATCGACGCCGGCGCCGCCGCCGCGCTGCCCGAGCCCACGGCCGCGCCGGGGGCGATCGAGCTCGGCGCCGACGACCTCGTCAAGGACGAGATGAAGGACCGCCTGCACCGCGCCTGGCGGATGATCTCCGGCCGCTGAGCGTCAGCCCCAGCGGAAGCCGGTCTCCGACGCCGCGACGGGCAGCGGGCTGTCGGGCAGGCCGGGCGGCGGGTCCGGGTCGTTGTAGCCGCCGGGCGCGACGTCGTTCGGGGCGTCGGCGTGGAACATCGCGGCGAGGTACTGGATCTGCCCGCGGCCGGGCCCGAGCTCGAACTGGCCGCCACCGTACATGCCGATGCCGTGCTGATCGCAGTACTCGTAGGCGGTGAAGAGCGGGCGCAGGCCGCCCAGGCGCGAGGGCTTGACGTTCACCATCCGCGGCGGGAACGGCAGGCCGGCGATGTCCTGCACCGAGTGGATGTTCGCGTCCCAGGTGATCCGGTCGCGGTGCGGGCGCAGGATCTCGTCGGTCTCGGGCGTCAGCCTGGGGTCCTCGATCCACGCCTGCGGAAAGGCCTCGGCGACGCGGCGGTAGAGCACGGGGTCGGCGCCCTGGTCGACGATCGAGCCCTCGTAGAGGCCCTTCAGGTCGACGGAGTCGACGCAGCCGGAGCCGACGAGCTGCGCGATCAGCTCGGGCGTCCAGTCGCTCGTCGGGTCGAGCTTGAAGCGCAGGGAGGGGTAGCGCTCGACGCGGCGGCGGATCGCGTCGAAGCTCGGCGGGTCGCCGAGGCGCATCGAGACCACGAAGCGGACCGGCCGCGGCTCGCGGCCGAGCGCCGCGTGGGCCGGGAGCCCGGCCTGGCGGAGCGCGAGGTCGAGCGCGGCCGACTCGTACGCCCACACCCGGTAGAGGCGCGACGGCGGCCGCTGCGGCGGCTGCGGCCAGAGCTCGAGCGTCGCGAGGTGGTCGCAGAAGGACTCGAGCGTCCAGTCGCCCGCGAGCGCCAGCGACGGGCCCGCCTGCTGGAGGATCTCCTGGTCGACGGCGTCGTAGGTGACGTCCTCGCCGACGCCGTCGTGGCCGCCGCCGCGCAGGCGGATCACCGTCGACTTGCGCGTGAACGCGCTCGAGACGTCGCGGACGAGGCCCTCGAGCTCGTAGCCCTCGATGCGCAGCGGCAGGTCCGCGACGCGCGCGAAGAGCGCGCTCACCCCTCGCCGCCCGTCTGCTCCTGCGTGGCGCCCTGCTCGAGGCGCGCGACGAGCTCGTCCAGGCGCAGCTCCTCGAGCCCCTGGCCGACCGCCTCGAGCTCCCCGGCGCAGAACTCGACGAGGCCGCGGCCCTCGCGCACCAGGTCGAGCGTCTCGCGCAGCCCGGCCTCGCCGGAGTCCAGCCGGCGGATGATCTCCTCCAGGCGCGCCGTGGCGGCCTCGTAGGTCAGGGACGTCTGCTGCTCGCTCATTCGCTCTCGCTGATCCTCGCATCCACCGCGGCGTCGGCGAAGCGCAGCCGCACCTCGCCGGCCGCGCGCGCCGCCGCCGCGGTCGTGATCACGCGCTCGCCGGAGCGCTCCTCCACGACCGCGTAGCCGCGCTCGAGGACCCGCTGCGGGTCGTGCGCCTCCAGCGCCAGCGCCAGGCCGTGCAGCGCGGCGCGCCGCGCCGCGGCCTCCGGCCCGGCGGCGGCGCTCGCCTTGCGCCGCAGCACCTCCGCGCGGACGCCGGTGATCGCCCGCTCCTCGCCGAGCCGCCGCGTCGCGCTGGCGCGCAGCTCGCGCAGCGCCTGATGGCGCTTGCGGCGCTCCCGCGCCACGTGCTCG
>DASTWP010000285.1:0-3767 GCA_035765835.1 Solirubrobacteraceae bacterium | reverse complement strand
GGGGTTCTCCGGCGGGATCGCGGTCGAGTAGAAGACGTCGGCGCCCTCCGGCACGTTGGACGTGTCGTGGCCGACGTGGACCTCGACGCCGAGCGCACGGAGATGGTCGAGCGCCGGCGAGTCGGCGCGATCCGAGCCGCTGACCGTCGCGCCGAGCTGGACGCAGACGCGCGCGTAGCCGCTCATGCCGGCGCCGCCGATGCCGACGAGGTGCAGCCGGCGCCCGGCCCACGGCCCGCTCGCGCTCACGCCCGCGCCGCCTCCAGCACCGCGTCCGCGATCGCCTGCGCCGCATCGGGGCGCGCGAGCGCCGCCGCCGCACGCCCCATGGCCTCGAGCCGCGAGCCGTCGTGCAGCAGCGCCGCGACCTCGTGCGCGAGCCGCTCGGGCGTCAGCTCGCCGTCGGGCACCACGACGGCCGCACCCGCGCGCTCGAGCCAGCGGGCGTTGGCGGTCTGGTGATCGCCCGCGGCGTGGGGGTAGGGGACGAGCAGCGACGGGCGGCCGTGGGCGGCGATCTCGAACACCGAGCCGCCGGCCCGCGCGACGCAGAGGTCGCTCGCCAGCAGCGCCTCGCCGAACGGCTGGATGTACTCGCGCAGGTCGTAGCGCTCGCGCCCGGCGACGCGCTCGCGCAGGGACGCGTAGTCACGCGAGCCCGCCGCGTGCAGCACCCGGAAGCGCGCGCCCGCGAACGCCTCCACCGCCGCCTCGTTGATCGAGCGGGCCCCCAGCGAGCCGCCGAAGACGAGCACGCAGGTCTCGCCCTCCGCGATCCCGAACCGCGCCCGCGCGGCGGCGCGATCGGTCGCGGGCGGCGGCACCGGGCGCCCGGTGACGAGGTACTTGCCGCCCGCCCTCCCCTCGACCGGGAACGCGAGGCACACGCGCCGCGCGAACGGCGCCAAGAGGCGGTTGGAGAGGCCGAGATGGCTGTCGGCCTCGGCGAGCACGAGCGGGACGCGCCGCAGGACCGCGGCCGCGCCGACGGGCCCGGCGACGTAGCCGCCGCCGCCGAGCACGGCGTCCGGGCGCAGCTCGCCGAGCAGCGACAGCGAGGTCCGCAGCGCGCGCGCGGCCTTCAGCCCTGCGCGCGCGGCCTTCAGCGGGTTCGTGCGGCTCAGCCCGGCGACGTCGAGCCGCCGCAGCTCGTAGCCGGCCGCGGGCACGAGCTCGGCCTCCGCGCGCTCGCCGCCCGCGAAGACGACCCGGGCGCCGTCAGCCCGCAGCGCGTCGGCGACCGCCAGCGCGGGCACCACGTGCCCCGCCGTGCCGCCGGCGGCGATCAGGATCGTCGGAGCCATGGCGCGCGGATCGTGACGGATCGCGGCCGCCGGAGACGGCGCGCAGCTTCACCGTGCCGCCGCTCGCGACGTTGAGCAGCAGCCCGACGCCGACGAGCAGCACGACCAGGTTCGTGGAGCCGTAGGAGACGAACGGCAGCGGCACCCCGGTGAGAGGCGCCATGCCGAGCACGACGAAGATGTTCAGCAGCGCCTGGCAGAGGACGATCGACGTCAGCCCCGCCGCCAGCAGCTTCGCGTAGGCGCCCGCCGCACGGCGCGCGATCCGCAGGCCCGAGTAGGCCACGAGCCCGTAGAGGAAGACCACGCCGAAGACGCCCGCGACGCCGAGCTCCTCGCCGATGATCGCGAGGATGAAGTCGGTGTGGGCCTCGGGCAGGAAGAAGATCTTCTGCACCGACTGGCCCAGGCCGCGGCCGAACAGGCCACCCGAGCCGATCGCGATCTGCCCCTGCACGGCCTGGAAGCCGGTGGTGCCCGCGTGCGCCCACGGGTCCATGAACGACGTCAGCCGCGCGCGCCGGTAGGAGGCGGTGAGGGCGTACAGCGCGACGAGGAAGAGCCCGATCGCAAAGCCCGTCGCGATCCAGCGCAGCGGCACGCCCGCAGCGGTCAGCAGCGAGGACAGCGTGAAGGTGATCACGAGCGCGGTGCCGAGGTCGGGCTCGGCCGCGACGAGCAGGATCGCGAGGCCGGTGACGAGCATCAGCGGCGTGAGCTGCTTGGGCGTGCGCCACTTGCCCGGCCGCACGGCGAGCACCTGCGCGCTGTAGAGCACGAGCGCGAGCTTGGCGATCTCGCTGGGCTGGAACTGGACCGGCCCGGCGCCCAGCCAGCGGCGCGCGCCGTTGACCTCGACGCCGATGCCCGGCAGCTTCACCGCGAGCAGCCCGACGAACGAGACCGCGAGCAGCGGGGCCGTGAAGCGCATCAGCCAGTCGAGCGGGCGCCGCGCCACGAACCGCATCGCGACGAGGCCGACGAGCCCGTAGCCGACGTAGCGCACGAGGTAGGTCGTGCCGTCGCCCTGCCCCTGTAGCAGCGTGCGCGCAGAGGAGGCGCTGTAGACCATGACCGCCCCGAATGCCAGCAGGCACAACGTGGCGGTCAGTAGGACGTTGTACTCGAGCGGCTGCGGAGAGCTGCGGCTGCGTCGTGCGCCGGCGGCGGGCGGCATGTCCAGAGAGCATTCGCCGTCAGCGCACCAACTCCTTGAACGCGCGTCCGCGCGCCTCGAAGTCCTCGAACTGGTCGAAGCTCGCGCACGCCGGCGAGAGCAGCACGACGTCGCCTTCGCGCGCCGCCGCGCGCGCCGCCGCGACGGCGCGATCGAGGTCGCCGCAGCGCTCGCCCGCGCCGATCGCGGCCCCGATGAGCTCGGCGTCCTCGCCGATCAGGTAGACGCCCGCGCAGCGCTCGCGCACCGGCTCGCGCAGCGGCGCGAAGTCCTGGCCCTTGCCCCGGCCGCCGAGGATCAGGCGCACCGGCTGCTCGAACGACGCGAGCGCGACGAGCGTCGAGGCGACGTTGGTGGCCTTGGAGTCGTTGACGTAGAGGACGCCGTCGCGGCGCGCGACCTCCTCGAGGCGGTGCTCGACGCCGGCGAAGGTCCGCAGCGCCTCGCGCACCGCCTCGGCGTCGATCCCGCGCGCGAGGCAGACGGCTGCGGCGGCCATCGCGTTGAGGCGGTTGTGCGCGCCGCGCAGGCGGATGTCGCTCGCGCCGATCAGCGGCTCGTCGGCCCACCACAGGACGCCGGCGCGATCGCTCAGCTCCGCGGCCGGGTCGGCGCCGAAGCAGACGCGGCGCGCGCAGCCGCCGAGGTCCTCGATCCCGAGGCCGCTCGGCGCGACAGCGACGGCGTCGTTGCCCTGGTTGGCGAAGACGCGCAGCTTCGCCGCGCGGTAGTCCGCGAACGTGCCATGGCGGTCGAGGTGGTCGGGCTCGAGGTTCAGGAGCACCGCGGCCTCCGGGGCGAACGCGATCGTGTCCTCCAGCTGGAAGCTCGAGACCTCGCAGACGATCGTGCTCTCGGGCGCGACGTTCCCGACCAGCCCGCTCAGCGCCGCGCCGACGTTGCCGGCGACCGCGACCGGCAGCCCCGCGACGCGGTGCACGTGGCCGACGAGCTCGGTCGTCGTCGTCTTGCCGTTCGTGCCCGTGATCGCGATCGTCTCGTTGGGCAGCAGCCGCCACGCCAGCTCGACCTCGCCGAGAACGTCGAGCCCGCGCTCGCGCGCGGCGGCGATCACCGCCGCCTCGCGTGGCACGCCCGGCGACTTGACGACCGCGCGCACGTGCTCGAGCGCCGCGACCCCGTCGCCCCCGTCCTTGCGGTCCCACCCGCGCGCGTCCTCGCCGCGCCCGCGCAGCAGCTGCAGTGCGGCGCTGCCGGAGCGGGCCATGCCGACGACCAGCCACGGGCCGGGCGGAAGCGGCGGCCGCGGGCCCGCCGCGCGGCTC
>DASTWP010000284.1:0-16313 GCA_035765835.1 Solirubrobacteraceae bacterium | reverse complement strand
TCGGGCTGCTCTGGCACCTGGTCGAGGCGGCGGTCGCGCTGGCCGCCGGCATCGCGGCGGCATCGGTCGCCCTGGTCGGCTTCGGCGCGGACTCGCTTGTCGAGCTGCTCGCGGGCGGCGTGCTGCTCTGGCGCTTCGGCTCCTCGCGCGCCGGCTCGGACCCGGCCGAGCGCCGCGCCCAGCAGCTGATCGCGGCGTCGTTCGCGGCGATCGCGCTCTACATCGCCGCCGACGGCATCCGCGCGCTCGCCGGCTCCCACGAGCCGGACGCGAGCACCGTCGGCATCGCGCTGAGCGTCGTGACGCTCGTCACGATGCCCGCGCTGGCGCGCGCGAAGACGCGCGTGGCGCGGCGGCTGCACTCCTCGGCGACCGCCAGCGAGGCGCGCCAGACGACGCTCTGCGCGTACCTGAGCGGCGCGCTGCTCGTGGGCCTCGTCGCCAACGCTGCGCTCGGCTGGTGGTGGGCGGACCCGGCCGCGGGCCTCGTGATCGCCGCCGTCGCCGGCCGCGAGGCACGCGCCGCGTGGCGCGGCGACGCCTGCTGCGGCGTCGCGCACGTGCATTGACGCGGCGCCGGATCCGCCGGAGTCCATAGCTTCACTTGGTAAAGTGTGGATATGGCAGTCGATTCCACATGCCCCGTCTGTCGCACCGCCGACGTGGTGTGCGGCAAGTGGACGCTGCTGCTGGTCCGTGAGCTCGCCGAGGGCACTTCGCGCTTCTGCGAGCTCGAGCGCGCGCTGCACGGCATCAGCCCCCGCACGCTTTCCCTGCGCCTGCGGGCGCTCGAGGAGGAGGGCATCGTCGAGCGCGCGACGTTCCCGGAGGTCCCGCCGCGCGTCGAGTACGCGCTGACCGACAAGGGCCTCGCGCTGCTGCCCATCATCGACGGCATGCGCGCCTACGGCGAGCGCTGGCTGGGTGCGGAGTGCGCCCAGGCCGCCGAAGCGGATCTTTCAGTCGTAGCCGCCTAGCCGGATAGCCTGGGGGCGGTGCGTGCGACACCCCTCACGCGCCGGCGTGCGCTCGCGCTGGGCGCGCTCGCCGGACTCGGAGCGCTAGCCCGGCCGGGGCCGGCGCCGGCGCTCGCGGCGCGCGCACCTGCGCGACCGCGCGGCTTCGGGATGGACGTCGGGCCGCGCGACTTCCACGGCACGCACAGCCGAGTCCTGCGCGCGCCGCGGCGCTTCGACCTGCTGGGGGTGCGCGCGCTCGCGGCCGTGGACGGCCGCCTCGACGTGCGCGTGCGCCGGCGCGGCGGGCGCTGGAGCCCGTGGGTGCCGCTCGCGGTGCACGGCGACCATGGGCCGGACACGTACTCGTCCCGCCCGCCCGCGCGTGCTTCCGATCCGGTCTGGGCGGGGCGCAGCGACGAGCTCCAGCTGCGCGTTCGCGGCGGCGCCGTGCGCGAGCGCCTGCGCGTGCACTTCGTCGCGGTGCCGCGCGCCGACCGCCGGCGGCGGCTGTGGGCGCGCAGCGCCGCGGCGCACACGCAGTCCCAGCCGCAGCCCGGCACCCCGCCGCCGATCATCCCGCGCTCGTCCTGGGGCGGTGACCAGGTGCCGCCGCGCCGCCCGCCGCAGTACGGGACCGTGGAGCTCGCGTTCGTGCACCACACGGTGACGGCCAACGACTACCAGCCGCAGGACTCGGCGGGCATCGTGCTGGCGATCGCCAAGTACCACCGCGACACCAACGGCTGGAACGACATCGGCTACAACTTCCTCGTCGACAAGTACGGTCAGGTCTTCGAGGGTCGCCTCGGGGGCGTCGACCAGGCGGTCGTCGGGGCGCAGGCGCAGGGCTACAACAGCGTCTCGACGGGGATCGCGAACCTCGGGACGTTCGAGTCGGTCGGGCAGACCGACGCGGCGATGCAGACGCTCGCGCAGCTCATCGGCTGGAAGCTCTCGCTGCACGGCGTCCCCTGCGAGGGCACGGTCGTGGTGCGCTCGAACGGCGGCAGCGACAATCGCTACGAGGCCGGCACGAGGGTCACGCTGAACCGCATCTCCGGCCACCGCGACGGCGACGCGACGTCGTGCCCCGGTGACGCGCTCTACGGGCAGATCCCGGCGCTGCGCCCGCGCGCGGCGGCGCTCGCGGGCCCCGTCGTGCCGCGCGCGATCGTCACGCTGACGCTGCCCGCGCAGCCCCCGGCATATGGCGACGACGCGATGTTCTCCGGCACGGTCATCAACCCGGACGGCACCGCCGGCGCGGGGCAGGTGGTGGCCGTGCAGAAGCGCGGCCCGAGCGGATCGTGGGTGACGATCGCCCGCACGACCGCAGCGCCGGACGGCTCGTTCGCGGTCGGCACCGCGTGGCGCCGCGCCGCCGACGTACGCGCCCGCACGGCGACCGCGGCCTCGGTGCCTGCGACGCTCGGCATCGTGCCGCAGCTCGCCGCGCAGGCGGCCGCGCGCCACGTCCCGGCCGGCGGCAGCGCGGTGCTCACCGGGCGCGTGCGGCCGTCCTCGCCGGTCGCGGTGCTCGTCGAGATGCGCGGCCGCGACGGCGCCTGGCGTCGCGTCGCGACGCTCCGCGCGCGCGTGCGCGGCACCGGCTTCTCGGCGCGCGTGCGCCTGCGCCGCGCCGGCCTCTACCGGCTGACGCCGGCGACCGGCGCGGGCTCCGCGCCTGCGGCGGCGGCCGCGCAGTACGTGCGGGCGGTGCGCGTCACCGGCGGGGCCGCCGGCGTCTGAGCCAGTCGACGGCGAGCAGCGCGACCGCGACCGGGACGGTCGCCGGCAGCTCGTCGGTGACGTAGAAGAGGAGGTCCATCACGCTCGCCGCGGCGAGCGTGATCGCCGCGGCCGGCAGGCGGGGGCGGCCTTCGGCGGCGAGCGTCGCGCCGAGCAGCGCGGCGATGAAGACGTCGCCGAAGCCCATGATCGCCGGGCCGAGCTGGACGAGCTGGAGTCTCGGCAGGTGGGCGGCGGGTGCCGCGGCGTTGAGGACGGCGTTCGGGTGCTGGAGGTTGTGGCTGACGATGAGGGCCGTGTCGAGCGCGGCGGCGACGAGGATCCCGAGCTTGACGAGGCCGAGCGGCGCGAGGCCCGCGACCAGGCGGGCGAGCGTGATGCAGGCGAGCGTGCTGAGCGCCAGGGCCGCCACGTCGCCCCCCACATCTCCGCGCCACGCCCACGCCGCCCCGAACAGAAACATCGAAAGGCAGGCGAGCGCCCACCTGAGCGGTCGCCCTCGCTCGCTCGTTCCCCTCGATGCCCATCCGAGCGCGGCCGCGGCGAGGGGAGGGACCGCGACGAGCGCCAGCCACGTCAGCCCGTTCGCGATCCCGGGCGCGGCGGCGATGCCGCCGATCACCGCGGCGATGCTGGCCGGCATCACCGCGGCCCACAGGCGGCTGCGCGGCCGCCACAGCCCGCGCGGCCAGCCGGCGCCCGGCAGGACGACCGCGATCGCCTGCACGGCGCCGAGCAGCACGATCGCGGGGCCGAACGCCAGCACTGGGCTGCGAGCGTACGAATAATTGCGACGTTCGCAGCCGGCGCCGCAGTTTTCGAGAACGGGTCTTATTATGGGCGGCATGTGGGAGCCGTTCACGCTGCCGTTCGTTCAGAGGGGCATGGTGGAGCTCGCCGTCCTCGGCGTCGCGGGCGGGCTGATCGGCACGTGGATCGTGCTCCGCGGCCTGGCGTTCTACTCGCACGCCGTCGGGTCCGCCTCGTTCCCCGGGCTGGTGCTCGCGGGCGGGCTCGGGTTCGCGGCCCAGCTCGGTGCGGCGGCGACGGCGCTCGTCGTGGCGGCGGCGGTGCTGTGGCTGGCGCGGCGGCGCGAGGCGGCAGACACGGCGACGGCGCTGGTGCTGGTCGCTGCGCTCGCGGTGGGGGTGATCCTCGCGAGCGACGTCTTCCACTCCGGCGCAGCGGTCGAGCGCCTGCTGTTCGGCAGCTCGCTCGTCATCGGCGGCGGCGACATCGGCCTCGCCGCGGGCGCGAGCGCGGTCGTGCTGGCCGCGAGCGCGATGCTCGGCGAGCGCTGGCTCGTCGCGGGCTTCGATCCCGGCGCGGCGCGGGCGCTGGGCGCCCGCTCGCCGGTGCCGGACGCGGTGCTGCTCCTGCTCGTCGCGCTCGTGGCGGTCGCGGCGCTGTCGGCGCTCGGGGCGCTGCTCGCCACCGCGCTGCTCGTCATCCCGGCCGCGACTGCGCGGCTGCTCGTCGACCGCCTGCGCCAGTGGCAGCTCGCGAGCGTCGCGCTGGCGGCCGCGGAGGGTGTGATCGGCCTCTGGCTGAGCGTGCAGCTCGACGCCCCTCCGGGGCCGGCGATCGCCGTGCTCGGCGGCGGGCTCTTCGCCCTCGCCGCGATCGCGCGGGCGGTGCGGACGGCGTGAGCGAGCCGCTGCTGCGCGTCGAGGAGGTGAGCGCCGGCTACAGCGGCGCGCCGGTCCTCACGGGGATCGCCTTCGCCGTCGGGCCCGGCGAGCGCGTCGGCGTCCTCGGGCCCAACGGCGGCGGCAAGACCACGCTCTTTCGCGTCCTGCTCGGCGAGCTCGAGCCGGCCGCGGGCGCGATCCGGGTGCCCGCGCGCATGGGCGTCGTGCCGCAGACCGAGCGCTCGCGCCTGGACTTCCCGGTCAGCGCGCTCGACGTCGCGCTGATGGGCTCGATCGCCCGGCTGCCGTGGTGGCGGCGCCCGGGGCGCGCGGAGCGTGCGCGGGCACGCGACGCCCTCGCCGCCGTCGGGCTCGGCGAGCAGGCGGGCACGACCTTCGGCGATCTCTCCGGCGGCCAGCGCCAGCGCGTGCTCGTCGCCCGCGCGCTCGTGCAGGACGCGCGGGTGCTGCTGCTCGACGAGCCCTTCACCGGCCTCGACGCCGCGAGCGCGGAGCGGCTCGAGGCGCTGATGCGCGCGCTCGCCGCCGAGGGGCGCGCGCTGCTGGTCGCCACGCACGACGTCGACCAGGCGCTGGCCTGGGACCGCGTGCTGTGCCTGAACCGCCGCCAGGTCGCCTACGGCGACCCGCGCGAGGTGCTCACGCCGCAGGTGCTCGAGGAGACCTACGGCGGCGCGATCGTCGAGATCCCGGGGCCGGGCGGCGAGCGCCGCGGCGTGATGCCCGCCCATCACCACGACCACGGGCACTGATGCCGGCCGCGCTCACCGTCTGGCACGCGATCGGCGACCCGTGGCGGGAGGCGATCCTGCGCCGCGCCTTCGCCGAGATCGTGCTCCTGGGGATCGCCGGCGGGGCGCTCGGCTGCTGGGTCGTCTTCTCGCGCCTCTCCTACGCCGCGGAGTCGCTGGCGCACGCGCTGCTCCCCGGGCTCGTGCTCGCGGCGCTGCTCGGCTTCCCGCTGCTGCTCGGGGCGGCGGCCGGGGTGACGGTCGCGGCCGTCGCAATCGCGGCCGCCGCGCGCGTGCCGGCGGTCGGGCGCGACACGGCGGTCGCGGTCGTCGTCACGACGCTGTTCGGCGCGGGCGCGCTGATGGCGCTCTCGCCCGCCGTGCCGCCGGGCCTCGAGACGCTGCTCTTCGGCGACGTCCTCGGCGTCTCGAACGCCGATCTCGCGCTCGCCGCCGCGCTCGCCGGCGGCATGGTCGTCGCGCTGCGCCTGCTGCACGGGCGGCTGCTGCTCGCGGGCTTCGACCGCGTCAACGCGCGCGCGCTCGGCGGGCGGCCGGGCCTCCTCGACGCGGCGCTGCTCGTGCTGCTCGCGCTCACCCTGCTGATCGCGGTGCAGGGCCTCGGCAACCTGCTCGTCGTCGCGGTCCTGGTCGCACCCGCCGCCGCCGCGCGCAGGCTCAGCCGGCGCATGGCGCCGATGATGGCGCTGAGCGCCGCGATCGCCGCGCTCGCGGGGATCGGCGGCCTCTACCTCAGCTACTACGCGGGCACCGCCGCGGGCGCGTCCGTCGCCGGGACGCTGGCCGCGGCCTACGCGCTCGCCGCGGCGTCGCGCCGGGCCGGGGCGCCCTGAGGCGAGCAGTCGCCGCAGGAGCCGTGCAGCACGATCTCGTGGTCGGCGACTGCGAACGCGACGCGCCCGGCGACGCGGTCGATCGTGCGCTCGAGCTCGTCGTCGGCGAACGGGATCACCTCGCCGCAGTCGTCGCAGACGAGGTGGTGATGGTGATGGCCTCCCGGCCGCAGCGCCTCGTAGCGCATGATGCCCTGGCCGACGTCGATCCGCTGGACGAGCTTCAGCCGCTCGAGCTCGTCGAGCACGCGGTAGACGCTCGCGCGCGCGACGCGGCGGCGGCCGCCGCCGCGCAGCGCCTCCTCGATCTCGAGCGCCGAGAGCGCGCACGGCTGGCGGGCGAGCAGCTCGACGACCGCCGCGCGCGCGCCGCCGCGCCGGTAGCCCGCGCTCGCCAGCTCGTCGGCCGCGTGATCGGCCCAGTCCATGACTTCGATGCTACTCGCGCCCAGCGCTACAGACCGGTGGGATGGCGGACGACGAACCCGGCGTTCGAGCGCGCCGCCGACTGCCAGCGCGAGCCCGTCGTGCGCTGGCCCGAGGTGTCGAACCGCAGGCCCGCGATCATCATGTAGGTGTGGGTGGCGTCGGCGTAGATCGTCACCCACGTGCCGGGTCCGGGATCGCCGTAGGACTCGAGGTCCGTGGAGTCCAGCGTGCGGTCGAGCAGGCCGGCGCCGTGCAGCGCGTAGCTGACCGAGCCCGAGCAGTCGTAGGCGGTGTCGTCGAAGGAGCCGTGCCCGCCGCCGAAGCGGTAGGGCAGCTTCGCGATGTGGTTCGCCGCGGCGATCATCTGCACGAGCGCGGGCGGCGCTACCGACGGCGCGGTCGCGAGGAAGTCGGGGCCGAGCGTCGCGTAGGCGGGCGGGGGAGGGGTCGGGCCGGGGTCGCCGGTCGAGGGCGCCGTCGTCGCCGCCGTGGAGGTCGGTGCGGGCGCGGCCGACGCGGCGGCGGCGCGCAGGGCCGTGATCGTCTTCGGGCCGGCGGAGCCGCTCACGGGCAGTTGCGCCGCCGCCTGGAAGGCGCGGACGGACGTCGCGGTGCCGGGGCCGAAGTCGCCGTCGACGTGGGTCGGGAAGCCCGCGCGGGTGAGGAAGGCCTGGAGCACGCGCACGTCGTGGCCGGTGACGCCGACGCGCAGGCCGCGGTCGCCGAGGTGCTTGCCGATCGCCTCGACGTGCCTGGCGTGTGCGTGCTTCGGGGCGCTCGTGCCGGCCGCCGCGCCGCCGGTCTGACCCGCCGCGTGCGCCGTCCCGGTCACCAGGAGGAGGGAGAGGAGAGCGACCGGGACGGCGGCACGCGGCAGACGGGCCATGTCCTTCGGTTCGGCCCCCTCGCGCGCGCGCCGCATGCGTGCGCGTCGATGCCCGGGTTCTCGCGCGAGAAGCTGCAGGAAGGCTGCAACGCCCGCTGCGGCCGGCAGGACCGCCGCGCCCGCCGACGAACCGCAGCGCATGCACACGAGGCAGCTGCACGATGCCCTGTCCGCGTTCGCCGAGGAGGCCGCCTGGCAGCTCTCCTCGGAGACCGCGGCCGGCGCGGAGGTCCCGTTCGAGGTCGTCGAGGAGGGGCGCGGCGAGGCGCCGCTGTACTGCTACCGGCCGCTGACCGGCGCGTTCATCGCCGAGCGCACGTCGATGCTCGCGCGGCTGCCGAGCTACCTGCACGCGGTCCACGCCCTCACCGCCGCCGGCCGTCTCGACGCCTACCTCGAGGCGCGCGGTGAGCGCCCGGCGGGGGACGGGCGCGCCCGCGCCGACGCGGTGCTGCACGTCTTCCTCGTGCGCATCTTCGAGGACTCGACCGACTTCGCGCTGGTGCCCGAGCGCTTCGAGCGCGCGTTCGCCGAGCTGCGCGCCGCCGCGCTCGACGGCCGCAGCCACGTCGAGGCGATCGCGCCCGTGCTCGGCCTCGAGATCGCCTCCGAGGAGGTCCCGCTCGGCGACGGCCTGGCGCTCGTGCGCGGAGACCTGCTCGAGGAGGCGCCGCCCGAGGCGCGCTGGGCGCGCGGCGCCGAGCGGCCGCACGTCGTGGCCGTGCTGCGCTGGGAGGACGCGCCGGGCGACGAGTCGCCGGTCTCGCATGCCCGCGTTCGCCTGCGCCGGCTGCTCACCGCGCTGCGCCTCTTCGACGCCTGCGGTGCGGCCTTCGGGCCGCTCGGCTGGACGCGCTCCAGCGGCGGGGCGTGGCAGGCGTTCGCGCTCGGCACCGCCGCACCACCGGAGGGCTGCGTACTCGTCACACGCGATCAGGAGGACGAGCTGCGCGCCTTCTGCAACCTCGTCGCGAGGCGCACGCCGCGCGCGGGCGAGCTGGCGTGGGCGCTGCGCCGCTTCGAGATGGCCTGCGAGCGCCCGCTGCCCGCAGAGGCGCTGACCGACCACCTGCTCGCGCTGCGCGCCCTGCTCGAGCCCGAGGGCCCGGGCTCGGCGCGGTTGGCGGGGCGCCTCGCCGCGCTGTGCGCGCTGCCGGAGCACCGGCCACAGCTCGCGGAGCGCATCGCGCACATCGCGGCCTGCGAGCGCGCGGTCGTCGCCGGCCTGGCCGTCGACCCGCAGCTCGACGCGCTCGTCGGCGAGCTCGCCGGCCACCTGCGCGCGCTGCTGCGCGACGTCCTCTGCGGCCACCTCGACCCGGACCTGCGCACGCTCGCCGACCGCATCGTGGGCGAGGCGACGGCGGAGCAGCCGACGCTCGCCTAGGCGCCGTCGCCGAACAGGTGCGCATGCACGCGCACCAGGCCGTCGACGTCGTGCACGTCCCCGCCGAGCTGCGGCACGACCACCGGCTCCTTCTCGCCGGTGCGCTCGCGCAGGCGCTCTATCGCCGCCGCGTCGCGCTCGGCGAGCACGAGCGCCTCTGCGTAGGTCTTCGCGACCTTGCCCGCGAGCTTCGCGCCGAGCGTCTCGGTGAGCTGCGCCTCGACCTCGGCCGGTGCGCGGCCGTCGGCGCCGTGCAGCTCGTGCACGCGGTTCACGACAAGACCCCCGAACGGCATCTTCGCGTCGCGCAGCTTCGAGCGGAAGAAGATCGCCTCCTCGACCGGCTCGCGCTCCGGCGAGGTCACGATCAGGAACGTCGTCGAGCGCGCCGAGAGCAGCGCCTTGACGCCCTCGGCGCGCTCGCGGAAGCCGTCGATCAGCCCGCCGAGCGCGCGGAAGAAGACGCCGAGGTCCTCGAGCAGGTCGACGCCCGTCAGCCGCCGCAGCAGCGTGAAGACGACGCTCGTGCCGCGGCCGACGACGCGCGCGGCGAGGCCGGTCGGCGCGAGGAACACCTTCAGCGCGCGGCCCTCGAAGAAGTGCGTCAGGCGGTCGGGCGCGTCGAGGAAGTCCAGCGCGTTGCGCGACGGCGGCGTGTCGAGCACGAGCACGTCGAAGCGCCCGGAGCGGTGCAGGTCGTAGAGCTTCGCGACGGCGGTGAACTCCTGCGAGCCCGCGACGGCGCTCGAGAGCTGCTGGTAGATGCGGTTGCCCAGGACGTCGTCGCGGGTGCGCTCGTCGGGCGCCAGACGGCCGATCAGCTCGTCGAACGTGCGCTTGGCGTCGAGCATCATCGCCCACAGCTCGCCCTGCACCTCGATGCCGTGCCCGGCCAGCCGGGCAGGGTCGACGAGCGCCGGCTCGTTGCCCAGCTCCGCAAGGCCGAGCGCGTCCGCGAGCCGGCGTGCGGGGTCGATCGTCACGACCGCCACGCGCCGCCCCTCCGCCGCGAGGCCGAGCGCGAGCGCCGCGCTCGTCGTCGTCTTGCCGACCCCGCCGGAGCCCGCGCAGATCACGACGTGCTTGCCCGCGAGGGTCTTGCGCAGGCGCTCGCCCCCCGGCGCACCGCTCCGGTCCGGCGAAGCGCCGTCGCGGGGAGACCCGCGGTCGGGGCTCACAGCGCCTTCTCCAGCCGCCGCGAGAGGCGCACCGGGTCGGGGGTGACGAGCTGGGGCAGCGTGAGCACGGGAGCGGCCGCCGCGCGCTTCAGCCGCGCGAGCTGCCCGCGCTGCGAGCGCACGCGGTCGTGCTGGGCGAGCGCGATCGCGACCGCCCCGCCGTCGCCGTCCGCGCTCGCGAGCACGCTCGCCTCGGCGGCATCGAAGCGGTGCGGCTCGACCCCGTTGGCGACGACCAGCTCGAGGCGCAGCCCGATCCGCGCGGGCAGCAGCCGCTCGAGCTCGAGCGCCTCGTTGACCGCCATCTCCTCGGGCCGCGCGACCGCGACGACGCCCGTGCGCTGCGGGTCGCTCAGCATCGCGTCGATCGTACGGCCCTGGCGCGCGACGGCACCGACCCGTGCCACCTGCGCGAACGTGCGCGGCGCCTCGAGGATCGCCAGGCCATGGCCGGTGGCCGGCGCGTCGAGCACGACCAGGTCGTAGGCCCGCGCACCGGGCGTGCGGCGGTCGTGCTGCGCGAGCTCCCAGACCTTGCCGACGCTCAGCAGCTCGCGCATGCCCGGCGTCGCCGCGGCGAGGTAGGTGAACGCGCGGCTCGACGCGAGCAGGTTGGCGAGCGTCGGCACCGCGAGCTGGTCGCGCAGGTACTCCTCGAGCGCCGCCTGCGGGTCGATCGAGATGTGGTGCACGCCGCCGGGCAGCTCGCGCTCCTGCACCGCCGGGGTGGACTCCTCGCCGCCGAGCACGCGCGAGACGTCGTCGCGCAGCGCGACCTCGGCGACGATCGTGCGCAGCCCGCGGCGGACCGCGACCATCCCGAGCGCCGCCGCGACCGTCGACTTGCCCACGCCGCCCTTGCCGGTGACGACGAGGAGCTCGCGGGCGAGGAGCTCGCTCAGGCCTCGCCGTCCCAGTAGTCGACGCGCTGCACGCGGAAGATCGCCCTCACGCCGCGCAGCGAGACCTTCTGCGAGCGTGGGTAGAAGCAGATGTCGTCGGGCTCGCGCGTGCCGAAGGCGAGCAGGCTCAGCCCCTGCGCGCCGGCGCGGAACGCATGCGCCACCCCGGTCCCGGGGGGCCGGTGGACGAGGTGGCCGGCCCGCACCGGGTGCTCCTCGTCGCCGAGCAGCGCCACGCCGGCGCCGCCGAGCACGACGAAGATCTCCTCCTCGGTCGAGTGGCAGTGCGGCGGCCCGCTGAGCATTTCCGGCGCGACCGCGAGGTGCTGGAGGCCCGCGTCGCGCGTGCCGGCCGCCTCGCCGAGGTCGCGCACCACAGCGCGCACGTCGCCCTCGCCCCATTCGAGCGGATCGACGGCGTCGAGCGCCACCACGTTCGGCGGCCGCTCCGCGTCGGCCTCCGCCGCCTCGAGCGGGCCGGCCGCGGCCTCCGCCTCGAACGGGTGCGCCGCGTCGCCGGGGATCCAGCGCGCGCCCGCCCAGAAGACCTGCGCGCGCGGCAGCCAGGTCAGGTCTGCGCCGGTCTCGCGCCCGAAGGCGAGGACGTCGAGGCCGTCCGGGCCCGCCAGCAGGGTGTGCGCCTCGCGCTTGGCGCGGTGGACGACGCAGTCGCCCGCGCCGATCGCGCACGTCCGCCCGTCCTGCCAGCAGCGCCCCGAGCCGCCGAGGACGTAGAAGACCTCGTCGGTCTCGGCGTGGACGTGCACCGGCATCGACCGGGCGCCGGGCGCGACCTCGATCCGCCGCAGGCCCGCGCGCGCCGAGCCGAGCCGCCGCCAGCGCCCGCGCACCTCGCCGGCCGCCACCTCGCGCACCCGGAGCTCGTCCCAGTGGCTGACCATCCGGCCGCGATGCTAACCACCCGCGGAAGGAATCCCCGAAGGCCCTGCGAATACCGGCCAGGAACGGGTCTTGAACCCCTAGCCATCGGAGCATCCCCGTGGAGAGCCAGGAGAGCGTGCACAAGAGCGGGCCGAAGGTGATCGCCTTCGCCAACCAGAAGGGCGGCGTCGCCAAGACGACGACGACGCTGAACCTCGCCGTCGCCTTCTCGGAGGCCGGCCACCGCGTCCTCTGCGTCGACATGGACCCGCAGGGCAACCTGACGATGTCGCAGGGGATCGATCCCGACACGCTCGAGAACTCGATGTACGACGTCCTCGTCCACGGCACGTCGATCCGGGAGATCATCCGCCGCCGCGAGATCGACGTCGCCTGCGCCTCGATCGACCTCGCCGGCGCCGAGATCGCCATGTCCACCATGATCGGGCGCGAGCGCGCGCTGGAGCGCGCCTTCAAGCCGATCGAGGACGACTACGACTTCATCTGCATCGACACGCCGCCGAGCCTCGGCCTGCTGACGATCAACGCGCTCACGGCGGCGGACAAGGTGATCGTCCCCGTCCAATGCGAGTATCTGTCGATGCGCGGGCTGATCCAGCTTCAGAACACGCTCCAGATGATCCGCGAGCACCTGAACCCGGACGTCGAGATCGAGGGCATCCTGCCCACGCTGATGGACACGCGGACGGTGCACGCCAAGGAGGCGATCGAGATCCTCGAGGAGAACTTCGGGGACCGGGTGTTCGCCTCCCGGATCCGCAAGACGATCCGGTTCGCGGAGGCCCCGGTGAAGGGAATGTCGGTCCTGAAGTACGACCCGGACGGCATGGCCGCCCAGTCCTATCGCGATCTCGCGCAGGAGGTTCTCGCACATGGCAAGCGGTAAGCGGGCAAGCATGAGGGAGGGGCCGCTGGCCTCGCTCTTCCGCCGCACCGACGAGGAGGCGGCCGCGCCCGAGGAGCGCCAGGAGGGCGCCGGACGGCGCCGCCCCGAGCCCGTGCGCGAGCCCCCGCCCCCGCCGCCGCACCCGCGAGAGACCGGCTACCCGCACCCCTCGCTGAGCGCGCCCGCGCCGTCGCCGGAGGTCGAGGAGCCGCGCGTGCCCTCGCCCCAGGAGCGCCTGCGCCACGCCTTCAGCTCGGAGATCCCCGACGACGTGCTCGAGCGCGTGCCCGCGCCGGCGACGCATGCCGCCGGCCACCGCGGCGAGGGCGGGCGCGATCCGTACTCGCGCGTGGCCGAGGAGCCCGTGAGCCCGTGGGGCACGGCCAGGACGGGCCAGCCCGTGCTGCGCGTCGTGGGCGTCGGCGGCGCCGGCGTCACCGCCGTCAACCGCATGGTCGAGGCCGAGGTCGAGGGCGTCGAGTTCCTGGCGATCAACACCGACCTGCAGTCGCTGCAGCAGTCGACCGCCGACATCACGCTGCACATCGGCCCGGGCGTCACGCGCGGGCTGGGCGCGGGCTCGGACCCGGACCTCGGGCGCGCGGCCGCGATGGAGGAGTACGACAAGATCAAGGCGCTCCTGAAGGGCTCCGACATGATCTTCATCGCCGCCGGCGCCGGTGGCGGCACCGGCACGGGCGCGGCGCCGATCGTGGCGCGCATCGCCCGCGAGGTCGGCGCCCTGACGGTCGGCATCATCACCAAGCCGTTCGGCTTCGAGGGCACCAAGCGCAGCGAGTCGGCGAAGGTCGGCATCCAGGCGCTCGCCGACGAGGTCGACACGCTGATCGTCGTGCCGAACAACCGCCTGCTGACGGTGCTCGACCAGAAGACCTCGATGGTCGACGCCTTCCGCGTCGCCGACGACGTGCTGCGCCAGGGCGTCCAGGGCGTCAGCGACCTCGTGACGCTGCCGGGCCTGATCAACCTCGACTTCGCCGACGTGCGCACGATCATGTCCGACGCCGGCGCGGCGCTGCTCGGCATCGGCATGGGTCACGGCGAGCGCCGCGCGATCGACGCGGCCGAGCAGGCCGTCTCCTCGCCGCTGCTGGAGACGAGCATGGACGGCGCGCGCTCGATCCTGCTCTCGATCACCGGCGGGAGCGACCTGTCGCTGTGGGAGGTCAACGAGGCGGCGAAGGCCGTCGCCGAGGCGGCCCACCCGGACGCGAACATCATCTTCGGCGCGATGGTCGACGAGAAGCTCGACGACCAGGTCTGGGTCACCGTCGTGGCGACCGGCTACTCGGAGCGCAAGCCGCGCCCCGAGCGCGGCCGCTTCGAGGAGCCCGCCGGCGAGCCGCGCGTCACACGACGCGAGCGGGAACGCGAGCGTGAGCGTCCCTCGGTGCGCCGCACGGGCCTCGGCGTCAGCGAGATCGACGTCCCCGAGTTCATCCCCCGAGGCTAGATGGCCGACCCCACCTGATCCCGCCTCGAAAACAGGGCGCCGGGACGGTTCCCCGACCGTCCCGGCGCCCTCCCCACTCCTCTACAGGCCGGTGAGCACGCAGCCGGAGCGCTGGTTGCTCCACTCCTGCTGCAGGTAGTAGTGACCGGCCCCGATGACCTGGTTGTACTTCGCCCCGGTCGCGCCGCCGAGCGCGGTGCCGAAGTTCCACGCGCACTTGTCGCCGTCCTCCTGGCCCCGCTGGTCGAACCAGGCGCTGCCGAGGGGGTCGGTGATGGACTCGTTGTGCTCGTGGCTCGCGACGTTGATCGTCGAGTCGGCGTCGTTGCCGTTCGGGCTCTGGCCCGAGCCGCACGCCGCCGGCACGGTCATCGCATACGGCATGTTCGCGTAGGCCGTGTCGTCGGACAGGTTGCTGTGGTAGGCGCAGTAGTACGAGAACGCGCACGTGCTGCTGCCGAAGCAGCTGCCGATGTTCTTGCCGGTGAACACGAAGATCACGCTGTTCGGCCCATGCCACGACGCGGGCGCGACCTTCTCGATCTCCGCCTGCATCGCGGTGTCGCTCACGCAAGCGTTCGGCGTGTAGCTGTCGCGGCAGTCGTTGGGGATCGCGTCGGTGTCGAGGATCGAGTCCGCGCCGAACGTCGAGCTGTAGGTGATGTGCGCGCCGGTCGGGCCGTAGTACTGGGTGTCGCTCCAGTAGACGTTGCTCGAGAGGCCGCTGGCCGCCGCGACGTTGCCGAGGAAGCCGTCGATCACCGTTTGGTAGCCGGCCGCGAAGCTCGAGGCGGGGCCCCAGTAGATCGCGTGCGTGGTGTTCGTGCCCATCACCGGGCCGCCGTGGTAGACGAGGTTGCTGCCACCGCCGGCGTGCTTGGAGGCCTGGCCGTGCACGGGCACGACGCCCAGCTCGGGGCCGGCCGGGTTCGTCGGCGTCGGCGGGTTGGCGGACGCGCTGCCGGCGCCGGCAGCGAGCAGCGCTGCGGCGAGCAGCGCTGCGAGAGTCGAGCGATGCAACGGAAACCTCCCTCTGGATGGGACCGCGCGGGGCCTCCTGCCCCACGGACGGGGGCACTGTACGCCTCCCGGTGGGGCTCTGCTGCATAAAGTCACCCGCATGACCGCCGGTCCGGGCATGGTCGCCGCCGGGCATCCGCTCACGGCGCAGGCGGGCGCGAGCGTGCTGCGCGCCGGCGGCAACGCGGTCGACGCGGCGGTCGCGGCCGTGCTGATGTCGTGGGTGGCCGAGCCGCTGCTGACCGGCCCGGGCGCCGGCGGCTACATGCTCGTCGCCGGTGCGGGGGATGAGCCGGTGCTGCTGGACTTCTTCGTCGAGGCCCCGGGACGCGGCGCCGACCCGGCGCGCCGCGCCGAGCTGCTGCCCGTCGAGGTCTCCTTCGGAGACGCCGTGCAGACGTTCCACGTCGGGGCCGCCTCGTGCGGGATCCACGGGATGCCCGCCGGCCTCGCCGCCGCGCTCGAGCGCTGGGGGAGCGCGCCGGCGAGCGAGCACGCGGCGCCCGCCGCGTCCGCGGCGCGCGAGGGCGTGCCGCTGAACGCCGCGCAGGCATACGTGTTCGAGATCCTCGAGGCGATCCTGCTCTCGACGCCGGAGTCGGCCGCCCTCTTCTGTCGCGACGGGCGGGCGCTGCGCGAGGGCGAGCGCTTCGCGAGCGGCGAGCTGGCCGACACGATCGAGCGCTTCGGCGCGGAGGGCGCCGCGCCGTTCTACGCGGGCGACGTCGGCGCCGCGATCGTCGCCTGGCTGGACGAGCACGGCGGTCAGGTGACGCACGCCGACCTGGCCGCCTACGCCCCCGCCGAGCGCGAGCCCGTCCGCGTGCAGTACCGCGAGCGCGACGTGCTCACGAACCCGCCGCCATCCGCCGGTGGCACGCTGCTCGCCCTGGCGATGGCGCGCCTGGACGCGCGCTCCGGCGGCCCACCGTCGCTCACCGACGTCGTCGGCGTGATGGAGGAGGTCCAGGCCGCGCGCACGGCCGACTTCGTCGCGGGCCTGGCCGAGCCGGGCTTCGCCCAGCGATACCTGGGGTCGCGCCTGGGCAACACGACCCATATCGCGGTGCTCGACGGCGACGGGCGCGCGTGCTCCGTGACGTGCACGAACGGCGCCGCCTCCGGCGTCGTCGTCCCCGGCACCGGCATCCACCTCAACGACGTGATGGGGGAGGAGGACCTCAACCCGCTGGGCTTCTTCCATTACGACCCCGGGCGGCGGATGCCGTCGATGATGGCCCCGACCGTAGTGCTCGACCCGGGCGGCGAGGTCGAGCTGGTGCTCGGCAGCGCGGGGTCGAAC
>DASTWP010000283.1:0-9964 GCA_035765835.1 Solirubrobacteraceae bacterium | reverse complement strand
CTCGAGCTGGTCGCACAGCACCGGCGTCAGCGACAGCGTCAGCGGCGCCCCGGCCTCGAGCACGTCCAGCAGCGGCAGGTACGACGTCGCGACCGCCTCCCACAGCCACTCCTCGCCGAACGGCCACGTGCCGAAGCCCTCCACATAGGGCATGTGGGAGTGCAGGACGATCGCGAGACGGCTGCGCACGCTCACGGCCGCAGCACCGCGACGAGGTCGAGCGCGCGGCCGAGCACGCGCGCGCCGCCCTCCCGCAGCGCGAAGTCCCGCACGGAGATCGCAGGCACGAAGCGGTCGTAGAAGCGCTTCGTGATGCCCAGGCGCGCGTGCAGCGCGTCCCAGCCGGCGTGGCGGATCGCCAGCTCGTGCACCCGAAGCCTGCGCGCGTGGTAGAGGCCGAACAGCTGCACGCGCGAGAAGTGCGCGCGGCAGAGCGCCTCGAACTCCTCCGGGCGGTACTCGTGCACGTGCCAGGGGTTGCCCGAGCGCTCTGCGCCCTCCGGGGCGAGCGTCAGCACGTTCGGCGTCGAGACGAACGCGACCCCGTCCGGGCCGGTGAGGGCCTTGAAGCGCTCGAGCACCGCGCCCGCGTCCTGCACGTGCTCGATCGTCTGCAGGAACACGACCGCGTCGCAGGGCTCGTCGTAGGTCTCGACCATGTCGCGCACGAACGAGAGGTTCGGCCGCACGTAGCGAAGGCGCGCGTGCTCGTGCGCCTCGGGGTTCGCGTCGACGCCCACCACGCGCGCGGCGCGGCGCGCGAGCACGTCCGCGCCGTACCCCTCTCCGCAGGCCATGTCGACGACGCGCAGGCCGGCCGTGCGCGCGGCGATCCACTCGTAGACCACGAGGTGGCGCTGGAACCAGTAGTTCTCCTCCGGCACGTCCGGCAGCGTGCGCTCGCCCGTCAGGGCGAGCGGCGGCACGCCCGGGGGCTGGTCGCGCTGCAGGTAGAGCCGGTGCTGCTCGGGGTGGTCGGCCATGCGGGGGCGCGGCAGGCTAGCGGCCGGACGCCATCGCGCGCAGCCCGGCGGCGAAGACGGCGAGCAGCTGCTGCATGACCTCCGGCGGCACGCCCTCGGGATCGAGCCGGTGCTCCATCGCGAAGCCGTTGCCGATCGCGAGCAGCATCGCCGCCACGCGCTCGGGCGCGAACGGCAGCCGCGAGCCCTGCTGCTCGCGGACCATCCCCGCGAGCTCGTCGCGCAGCGCACGGTGGTGCTCCACGAGGCGCGCGGCGAAGTCCGGTGCGCGCACCGCGTGCGCCCACGCCTCGACGTACAGGGCCGCCCACTCCGGGTCGGCGTCGAGCGTCGCCGCGAAGTCGGCGCCGCCGGCCTGCATCGTCGCCTCGGGGGTCTCGGCCGCGCCGGCGATCGCGCGCATCTCCGCCAGGCGCTCGGCGTAGCGCTCGGCGAGCATCGCGAGGAACAGCTCCTCCTTGCTCGCGAAGTTCGAGTAGACCGCGCCCTTCGTGAGCCCCGCGTCCTCGGCGACCTGGTCGACCGACGCCGCGTGCAGCCCGCGGCGGGCGAACACGCGCGCGGCGGAGTCGAGCAGGTCCGAGCGGGTGCGCGCCCGCTGCTCGGCACGCGTCATGCGGCCAGCCGCACTTCGCCGCCGCGCTTGGGCACGAGCGTGATGCCGCGGCGGCTGATCCGCTCCTCCCCGCCGGCGGCCTCGAGCCGCACCTGCGCGACGATCGTCTGGAGCACCACCTGCATCTCCATCTGCGCGAACGCCGCGCCCAGGCAGCGGCGCACGCCGCCCCCGAACGGGATCCACGTGTACGTCCCGGCGGGCGTCTCGAGGAAGCGCTCGGGCCGAAAGCGCTCGGGCTCCGGATAGACGTCCTCGCGGCGGTGCACGAGGATGATGCACGGCATCACCATCGTGCCCGCCGGCAGCATGCGCCCGCCGATCTCCGCCGCGCGCGTCATCTTGCGCGCGACGACGGGCAGCACCGGGCGCAGCCGCAGCGTCTCCTTCACCACGGCCTCCGCGTACGCGCCCTCGCCCGCGCGCGCCTCGCCCGCCAGGCGGTCGAGCATCGCGGGGTCGCGGACGAGGCGCTCGAACGCCCACGCCAGCGACGTCGCGGTCGTCTCGTGGCCCGCGAGCAGCAGCGTCATCAGCTCGTCGCGCAGCTCGGCGTCCGAGAGGCCCTCGCCGCTCTCGTCGCGCGCCAGCAGCAGCATCGAGAGGATGTCGTCGCGCTCGGCGAGGTCCTCGGCCTCGCGGCGGCGGGCGATCAGGCCGTAGAGCGCGCGGTCGACCGGCTCGAGCATCCGCCGCCGCTGCCCGACGACCACGCGGTTCTCGGGCCCGAGCACGACGCTCACGAGGATGCCGCGCATCTGCCCCGCCCACGCGAGCATCCGCTCGAGGCGACTGCGCAGCTCCGCGTACTCGCCGTGCGCGTCGACGCCGAAGACGGCCTGCATGATCACGTCGAGCGTGATCGCTTGCGTGGAGGGGCGCAGCGCGAACGCCTCGCGCGCCGGCCAGCGCTCCATCGCCCGCTCGGTCGCCGCCACCATCAGCTCGCGGTAGCGCTGCATGCGCTCGCCGTGGAACGGCGGCAGCATCAGCTTGCGCTGGCGCATGTGCTCGCGCTCGTCGAGCAGCAGGATCGAATGCGAGCCGACGATCGGGCGCAGCAGGTCGTTCGCCTCGCCCGCGTGCATCAGCTCGGGCCCGCCGGTGAAGACCTGGCGCACCGCATCCGGATGCGCGAGGAAGACGAACGGCTCGAGGTCGATGTCGACCGTGAACATGTCCCCGAAGCGCTCGCGGCAGCGCTTGGCGAACGGCACCGGCCGCGCGATCCACTGCAGCACCTGGGCGCCGCGCGGCTGCCGCGGGCCGGGCGGGAGACTGAGGTCGACTGGCATACCGCCCAGTATTCCGATACTGAACGGTATTTGCAAGCCTCTCCTATCCTCCGCCGCCGCATGCCGGCCCCCGCCACCGCCGAGGAGATCCGCGACGTCAACACGCGCTACCACGACGGCGCGGCCGCCGGCTACGACGCCAAGTGGGGCATCGACTTCGGCGAGATCGGCCAGGGCCAGGTGCTCGGCAAGGTCCACAAGCTGCTGCCGCGCGCGGCGCGCTTCGAGCGCGCGCTCGAGATCGGGGCGGGCACCGGCTACTTCTCGCTGAACCTGCTGCAGGCCGGCGTGATCGGGCATGCGACGTGCACCGACATCGCGCCCGGCATGGTCGACGCCCTGCGCGCGAACGCGCGGCGGCTGGGCCTCGACGTCGAGGCCGTCGCCACCGGCGCGGAGGCGCTGCCGTTCGGGGACGAGAGCTTCGACCTCGTGCTCGGGCACGCCGTGCTCCACCACCTGCCGGACCTCGAGCGCGCGTTCTCCGAGTTCCGCCGCGTGCTGCGGCCCGGCGGCTCTCTGCTGTTCGCGGGTGAGCCCTCGCGCCACGGCGACCGCATCGCCGCCGTGCCGAAGCGCGCCGCGCACCGGGTGGCGCCGCTTTGGCGTGCGGCGATGCGCGCGCAGCCCGCGCCGCACGGGCACTCGGACGGCGGCGCCGAGAACCACGCGCTCGAGGGCTCGGTCGACGTGCACGCGTTCACGCCCGACCAGCTCGCCGGCTTCGCGCGCCGCGCGGGCTTCGAGGACGTGCGCGTGCGCGGCGAGGAGCTGCTCGCGAACTGGTTCGGCTGGGCGAACCGCGCGCTCGAGTCCACGGCCGATCCGGCCACGGTGCCCTGGGCCTGGAAGGTGTACGCGTTCCGCGGCTACCTGCTGCTGCAGCGCGTGGACCGCGACCTGCTCGAGTCGCGCCTGCCGCCGGCGATCTTCTACAACCTGATGATCGCCGCGACCGCGCCGCGCGCCTAGACTCGCTGGCGGTGCCCGACCGCTTGGTCCGCGACTTCCCGCTCTTCCCGCTCGGTCTGGTGGCGCTGCCCCACGAGCTCGTGCCGCTGCACATCTTCGAGGAGCGCTACAAGACGATGATCGGCGAGTGCCTGGAGCGCGAGGCCGAGTTCGCGATCGTGTGGGACGGCGAGCACGGGATGCGGCCGGTCGGCTGCGCGGTCGCGATCGCAGAAGTGCTCGAGCGCATGGACGACGGCCGGCTGAACATCCTCGTGCGCGGGACGCGGCCGCTGCGGATCGTCGAGCGCGGCGAGGACCAGCCCTACCCGGCCGGCACCGTCGAGTTCCTCGAGGACGCCGACGAGGAGCGCGACGAGCGGGACGCGGGCGCTGCGCACGCCGCCTACGAGGAGCTCGTAGAGCAGGCGACCGACAAGGTGCTCGAGCCCGAGGAGCTCGACGCGATGAGCGCCTACGAGATGGCGGCGACGGTCGAGTTCGGCCTCGAGGCCAAGCAGGGGCTGCTCGACCTGCGCTCCGAGAACGCGCGGCTGCGGCTGCTGACGCGGCTGCTCCGCGCGGCGACGAAGCGGCTGGACTTCATCGAGCGCGCGCAGGCGCGGGCACGCTCGAACGGGAAGGTGCGCTTCGGCTGACCCACGGCAGGCGGCCCTCGGCCGCCAGCCACGAGCCGGCGAGGATCAGCACGAGCCCGGCGCCGGTGCCCGCACCGAACGCCTCGCCGCGCAGCGAGACGCCGTAGATCACGGCGAAGCCCGGTGCGATGTAGGCGACGATCGACGCGCGGGCCGGGCCGACGTCGCCGATCATCCAGTAGAAGAGCAGGAACGCGATCCCCGTCCCGGCGATGCCGAGCACGAGCAGCGCGCCGACGGCCCCGGCGCCGGGCGCGTGCGCGGGGAGCGTCGCGAGCGCGAGCGGCAGCACGAGCACCGCGCTGATCCCGAGCGACGCCCCGGCGCTCAGCGCCGGCGGCAGCGCGCCGAGGCGGTGCTTGAGCCACAACGCGCCGAGCGCGTAGCCGAGGCTCGCGACGAGCACCATCACGCCGCCGAGCAGCGCGCCGGAGCTGCCCGCCAGGTCCACGCCGAACAGCAGCGCGACGCCGACGATGCCGGCCACCACCCCGACGAGCGCCCACCCGTGCGAGCGCTCCTCGTGATCGACCCAGACCGCGAGCAGCGCGGTGAATATCGGCGCGGACGAGACGAGGATCCCCGCCAGCGAGGAGGCGATGCGCTCCTCGCCGAAGGTGATCAGCAGGAACGGGCCGACGATCTCGAGCAGGGCGAGCACGACCATCGCCCGCAGGCGGCCACGCAGGAGCGGTAGCGAACCGCCCCGCGCCGCGATCGGCAGCAGCACCGCCGCGCCGAGCGCCGTGCGCGCGAAGACGATCCAGCCCGCCGAGAGGTCGCCGAGCGCGATCTTGATGAACAGGTACGACGCGCCCCAAAGAGCGGCGAGGCAGCCCATCGCGATCCAGGTCCGGCGGTGCACCTCCTTCGAGGCTACAAGCCGTACAGCGGCGTCAGCTTGCGGCGCAGGTAGGCCAGGAACGGCCCCGGGTCGAGCGGCCCGCCGGCCGCGCGCTCGATCGTCTCGCCCGCGGTGAACTTGCGCCCATGGCGGTGCACCCGCTCGCGCAGCCACTCGCGCAGGGGCGCGAAGTCGCCGGCCGCGAAGCGCTCGTCGAGATCCGGCAGCTCGGCGCCGATCCGCTCCCACAGCTGCGCGGCGAGCACGTTCCCCAGCGCGTAGGTGGGGAAGTAGCCGAAGAGGCCCGCGGGCCAGTGCACGTCCTGGAGCACGCCGAGCGCGTCGCTGGGCACCTCGATGCCGAGGTACTGGCGGTAGCGCGCGTTCCACCCCTCGCGCAGATCGCGCACCTCGAGCGAGCCGTCGAACAGCGCGAGCTCGAGCTCGAAGCGCACCGCGACGTGCAGGCCATAGGTCAGCTCGTCGGCGCTCGTGCGGATCAGCGACGGCGCGACCGCGTTCGCGGCGCGGTGGAGCACCCGCCAGTCCGCCTGCCCGTAGCGCTCGGGGAACGCGTCGCGCAGGCGCGGGAAGCACCAGCGCCAGAAGCCCTCGCTGCGCCCGACGAAGTTCTCCCACAGCCGGCTCTGGGACTCGTGCACAGCGCTCGACACGCCGTGCGCGAGCGGCGTGCGCCACAGCGACGGCGCGATGGCGTGCTCGTAGAGCCCGTGCCCGAACTCGTGGATCGCGGCGAACAGCGAGTCGAGGTCCTCCTCGGCGTAGCGCGTCGTGAGGCGCACGTCCGCTCCGGCCGCCGCCATCGCGAACGGGTGCCGCGTGTCGTCGGTGCGCCACGTGCGGGCCTCCACGCCGAGCGCGGCCAGCACCCCGGTGACCAGCGTGCGCTGGCGCGCGACGGGCAGCGGCCCGTGCAGCGGCCCCTTGCCGATGCTCGTCGGTGAGGCCTGCACCTCCTCGAGCAGCGGGACGAGCCCCGCGCGCAGCGGTCCGAGCACCGCCTCCGCCTCGGCCGTGCGCATCCCCGGCTCGTGGTCGTCCAGCAGCGCGTCGTAGGGCCGCTCGGCATCGGGGAAGCAGGCGGCGTACTGGCGCGCGAGGGCGACGTTGCGCTCGAGCGCGGGTACGAGCAGCGCGAAGTCCGAGGCATCGCGGGCGTCGCGCCAGACGAGCTGCCCCTCGGAGGACGCGCGCGCCATCTCGGCGACGAGCGCCGAGGGCACGCGTACCGCCTTCTCGCGGTCGGTGCGCGCGACGCGGATCAGGCTCGCCTCGTCGTCGTCGTGCGGCAGCGCGCGCTCGTGGTCGAGCAGCTCCTCGAGCAGCTCGCCGAGGCGCTCGTCGACGAGCCGCTCGTGCGCGATCCGCTCGAGCGTCGCGATCTGCTCCGCGCGCTCGGCGGCCGCGCCCGGGGGCATCTTCGTCTCCTGGTCCCAGCGCAACAGCGCGCCGGCGCGCCCGAGGTCCGAGAGCTCGGCCAGGCGCTCGCGCAGGGCGGTCAGGGCGGGCGGTGCCTCCACCGTGGTCACACGCGCAGTCTCCCCGATCAGCGCGGCAGCCTGCACGCGCCTTGTGCGATCGAGCGGGCGAGCGCGGCGGCGCGGAAGAGGACGGGCGGCTGGTGGAGCGAGTCGTCGCTGAAGCGCACGCTGCCGTCCTGCGTGCGCAGCGTGTACGACAGCACGCTGCCGCGCTGTGGCGGCAGGCGGGCGCCTCGCTTCGCCAGCTTCGTGGCGTCTCGCTGCACCTCTCGCGCCGCGATCAGCTGCGCGCTCGTGATCTCCACGAGCGGGCGCCCGTTGCAGGAGGCCTGCCCGTCATCGGTGACGCGCAGGCGCAGGCGCGCGTCCGGGATCGAGCCGCTGCGGGTCAGCAGGAAGAGGTCTGGGGCCTCGGCGCCGCAGCCGGCCGCCGCGAGCGCGCACGCGCCGGCCACCGCCCCCAGCGCGGCGCGCCGGCTCACGCCGCCACCGCGGCCCCGCCGCGGCGCGGGTCGCCGGCGCCGGTCAGCTCGCCGGTCAGCGGGTCGCGCCGCACGGCCTGCACGCCGCCGAAGAACAGGTTGAGGTCCCGGAACGGCGCGATCTCGCGGCCGCTGTCCGCCAGCTCCCCGAGCGGGACGCCCGGCTCGGCGTAGACGAGACCGGCCTCGAAGTGCACGCGCGGCGCCTCGATCGCCTCCGCGGCGCCGAGGCCGTGGTCGACGACGCCGACGATCGTCTGGAGGATCGCCGAGCGGATCCGGTTCGACCCGGCGCTTCCGACCACGAGCTCGAGCTCGCCGTCGCGCAGGACCGCGGTCGGGGCCATCATCGACGGCATCCGTCGCCCCGGCGGCGCCGTGTGGAAGCCCTGCGGGCTGAGGTCCTCCTCGCCCATGATGTTGTTGACGTGGATCCCGGTGCCCGGGACGACGACGCCGCAGCCCTCGCCGTTGGTGCAGGTGACGCTGCACGCCAGGCCGTCGCCGTCGACGACCGAGATGTGCGTGGTCGAGCCGAGGCGCTCGGCCAGGAAGCGCTCGCCGTACCCCGGCTCGGCCAACCCGTCGACGAACTCCTCGGTGCGCGCCGCCTGCGTCGCCTCCATCACCGCGACGAGCTCCTCGACCGCCGGCGGGCCGGGCGCGCGGTCCAGCTGCGCCAGCGCCAGCGCGATCAGCACGCCGCCGGCCGACGGCGGCGGGTTGGTGATGACGTCGCGCCCGCGGTAGCCGACCCGCACCGGCTCGCGCGCAACGGCCTCGTAGCTGCGCAGGTCCTCGGCGGTCAGCGCCCCGCCCTGCCCGGCCAGGTGCGAGACGACCGCGGCCGCAATGTCACCGTCGTAGAACGGCTCGGCGCCGTCGCGGCCCAGGCGCTCGATCGTGTCGGCCAGCTCGGGCGAGCGGAACGGCTCGCCCGCCGCCAGCGCGCGCCCGTCGCGGGTGAAGATCGCCGCGGCCTCCGGCGTGAGCGTGAGGATCGAGGCGAGGATCTCGAACACGTAGGCCTGCTGGGCGCTCAGCGGCACGCCCTCGCGGGCGTGGCGGGCCGCCGGGGCGGCGAGCCGGTCGAGCGGCATCGTGCCCCAGCGCCGCGCGCTCTCGACGATGCCCGCCGGCGTGCCGTAGGCGCCGCAGGCGGCCGCGCCGACGTGGAAGACCTGGACGGCGTCGCCGAACGAAACGTCGATCGCGACGAGGTCGCCGCGCTCGGCCCCGGCCGCCGCGCCGGCGCCCGGCGCGGCCACGAAGAAGTCCAGCAGCACCGGCCGGTCCGCGAAGCCGGCCACGAGCATGTACCCGCCGGCGCCGGGCCCGGTCAGCAGCGGCTCGGCCACCCACGACATGAGCATCGCCGCCACCGCGGCGTCGACGGCGTTGCCGCCGTCACGCAGCACGGCCGCGCCGGCCTCCGCGGTGAGCGGATGGCCGGCGGCGACCACAGCTGTCATGGCGGTGGGGGTGGGTGGTGGGAGCCGACTACCGGCGCGGGACGAACTCGGGCACGTCGAGCTCGTTGACGCCGAGCCCCGTGCGGCGGGTGGCCCCACCGGCCGGGCGCTCCTCGCGCTCGCCACGCGGCGGGGTGCGCCGCTCGATGCGCGGCTCGCCCGCCGGCTCCTCCAGCGGCTGGCGCGGACGGCGCGGCGCGTCGGCGTAGCCGGTGGCCACGACCGTCACCCACACCTCGTCCTCGAGCTTCTCGTCCACCATCGCGCCGAAGATGATGTTCGCGTCCGGATGGGCCGCGGCGGAGACCGCCTTGGCCGCGTCGTTGACCTCGAACAGCGACAGGTCGGTGCCCGCGGTGATCGACAGCAGGATCTTGCGAGCGCCGTCCATCGACGTCTCCAGCAGCGGCGACGCGACGGCCTGCTGGGCCGCCTCCAGCGCGCGCTTGTCGCCTCGTCCCATGCCGATGCCCAGCAGCGCCGGGCCGGCATCGGACATGATCGTGCGCACGTCGGCGAAGTCGAGGTTGATCAGGCCCGGAAGCGTGATCAGGTCCGACACGCCCTGGACGCCCTGGCGCAGGACGTCGTCGGCGACGCGGAACGCCTCGACCATCGACGTCTGCTTGTCGAGCACCGACAGCAGCCGGTTGTTGGGCACCACGATCAGCGTGTCGACCTCGGAGCCGAGCATCTCGACGCCGGTCTCGGCCTGGTCTCCGCGCCGCCGGCCCTCGAAGCCGAACGGCTTGGTGATCACGCCGACGGTCAGCGCGCCGAGCTCCCGAGCGATGCGGGCCACGATCGGCGCCGCGCCGGTGCCGGTGCCACCGCCCGCGCCCGCGGTGATGAACACCATGTCCGAGCCCTTGAGCAGCGACTTGATGCGGTCGTACTCGTCCATCGCCGCCTGGCGGCCGAGCTCCGGGTTGGAGCCCGCGCCCAGCCCGCGCGTGATGTTCGGGCCGATGTGCAGCGTGATGTCCGCGGTCGACTGCTGCAGCGACTGCAGGTCGGTGTTGATCGCGATGAACTCGACGCCCTCGACCTCGGCCTCGACCATGCGGTTGACGGCGTTGACGCCCGCCCCGCCGACGCCCACGACGCGCAGCACGGGCTGGCCGTCCATCCGCTGGCGGCCGGCCGTCTCTGGCTCGACG
>DASTWP010000282.1:0-4946 GCA_035765835.1 Solirubrobacteraceae bacterium | reverse complement strand
GGCGATCTCGCGGCCCTCGAGGTGCGCCACCAGGCGCTCGCGCGCGGCGAGCGGGCGCTCGCCGAGGCGCTCGACCGTGCTCGCGCCGGTCTCGGGCAGTGCGCCGCGGAAGTCGAAGATCGCGACCTTGTCGCCGCCGACCTGGCGCGCCGCGTAGACGAGGCGCCCGAGCGTGTCGAGCGACGCGCGGCGGCCGGTGAGGACGACGGCGCGCGGGTGGACGGCGTGCAGCGCACGGGCGAGGCGGCTCGGGTCGAGCCCGACCGTCAGCGTCAGCGTGCGCAGTCCGCGACGGCGCAGCGCCAGCTCGAGCGCCTGCGCGTGCAGCGCGTCGAGGTCGCTGGACGCGCTCGCGTCGAAGACCACGACGGACTCCTCGCGCGCGGCGGGCGGCGCGACGCGCATGGCGGCCGACAGCCAGCCGGCGGCCCAGCGCCACGCGAAGCCGTACTCGGCGCCCTGGTCGCCGCCGTCGAGCGACAGCGTCTCGACCGCGGGCAGGAGGACCTCCTCGACCGTGCGCTCGACGGAGCGGACGGCGAGGCTCTCCTCGACGATGCGGTTGGCCTCGTCCTCGTCGAAGCGTGCCAGGGCGGAGCGCAGGCGCGAGGGCGAGGCCGGGCCGGCGCCGCGCTCGCGGGCGATCGCGATCGCCGACGAGATGTTGTGCGTCTCCTCGAACGCCGCGCGCAGGGCCTCGATCTGGGCGAGGTCGAACTGGCGGTGGCCGCCCGCGGTGCGCCGCGGCTCGGGGAAGCCGAAGCGCCGCTCCCAGCTGCGCAACGTGTTGGGGCTGACGCCGAGCATGGCGGCGGCGGCGTTCGTGCGGATGACACCCATGCGCGATGTATCGAGCTTTGGTGAGGTTTGCGCAAGATCGGCAACCGCGCGTGCATCCCGGCACTTCGCTTGCGCGTGAAGGAGTGCCCGCGCGGGCCGCGACGGCCGGCCGTGGGCTGCCGCGGACAGCACGAAGCGGCCGCGCGCCACCGAGAGCGCGGCCGCCCCGGGATCGATCCTCCGCTACCCCTCTGCCAGGACCAGCAGCGCGGCGCGGGGCGGGCCGCACGGCCCCACGCGTGCCCAGTAGCGGATGCCCCACTCGCTGGTCGGCCGCACGACGCAGTCGCGGACCTCTCCCTCGCCGCGGGCGGCGTGGAGCAGTAGCGAGACGAAGCTCTCCGGCCCCTCGATCTCCGCGTCGGCCGGCATCAGCAGCTCGGTGACGGGGCGATCGACGACGTCGGACTCACGGACGTGGAACAGGCCCTCGGCGAGGCCCGACACCCCGCAGATCGACAGCGAGCCGTCGACCAGCAGGAACGGGTCGTGCGCATGCGGCGCGACGTCGCGCGGCGCGCTGATCAGCAGGCCGAGGTTGCAGTCGGTGCAGACGCGCGAGGTCGGCGCGGGGCGGTCGGGCCGGTCGGGCCGGTCGTCGACGAGGGCGCCGCAGTGGCCGCAGAACATGACATGCGGCTGGGGCGCCCCGAGACCCGGGAGCGCGACGAGATGCGGTCGAGCGCTCATGCGCTCACCCTCCGTCCTGCGGGAACGTGGTGCTCATGGGACTCCTGCGCATCGTGCCGGACCGGGCCTGTTGCGATCGACACCGCCGGCGCCGCTCCGCGACCGTCGAGCAGCTCGAAGAGCTGCCGGGTCGCGTCGGCCGGCGAGTCTGCGAGGACGCGCGCGCCGGTGGTGCGCGTGCCCTCGGCGGCATGCGCGCCGCGGCGGAAGATGGTGGTGGGCAGCGCGCCGGCGGCCGAGCGGACCGTGTAGGCCCAGCGCGCCACGGCGTCGTCGCCGGCGGAGCGCCCGGCGATGACCACGACCTGCGGGCCGAAGGCGGCGAGCACCTCGGGCAGCCCGCCGATGCCCGTGACCGGCAGCAGCAGCACGCGCGCGCCGACGCGGACGCTGAACAGCTCGAGCGCGCGCAGGTGCAGCGCATCGGGGTCGAGCTCGTCCTGGGTCGCGTCGCCGATGAGGATCGCCGCCGGCCGCAGGGGCGGCGGCGCGAGGCGCTGCGCGCGGTGCAGCCACTCGGCGCCCCAGCGGGCGGCGAAGGCCCAAGGCGCGCTGTCGTAGCCGTGGCGCTCGCCGATCTCGACGAGCGAGGGCAGCAGCACTTCCTCGACAGAGCGCTCGACGGAGCGCAGGGCGAGCGCAGCCTCCATCGCGGCGTCGGCGCGGTCGAGCTCGAAGCTCAGCAGCGCGCCGGCGAGGATGTTCGTGTCGCCGCTGACCGCTTCACGCGCACGTGAGACGGCGCTCGAGATCGAGAGCCCCTCCTGCAGCGCGTCGCGAAGCGAGGCGACCTCCCCGTGCGTGTAGAGGCGGTGCTTGCCCGGCGAGCGCGCCGGCCGCGGGTAGCCGAAACGACGCTCCCAAGCACGCAGCGTGTTGGGGCTGACGTTCAGCAGAGCGGCCGCTTCCGAGGTCTTCAGGGTGCGCACAGCAGGGGAACGGCACCAGAACGCCCTGCTTTGCGGGGGCCATCAACCGAAGATGCACAACTTTGGTTGCAAAAGTTGTGCAAGACCCCCCCGAACCGTCTAGACTGCCGTCCCAGTTTCCCGGTTCAGAGTCACGAAAGGCAAGAGCATGTTCGGCGCGGGTCGCTAGCCACTATGTAGAAGCAGTCCATACCTGGCGATAACTTCGTCTGGTGGAGGCTGCAAAGACACCGCACCCCAATCGGGCGCTAGCTGGCGCACTCGTGCTTCTGGCTCCCGGTTGCGTGCTTCTCGCACTGGTGCCGAGAGAGGGGATTGGACATCCCCTCTTTTTCGTTCTGCTGGCGCTCGACATCGTTGGCAGCCAGCTGATCACTCGGCTCGAGAGCAGCACCTTCATCACGGCGAACTTCGCGAGCGCGATGCTGGCCATCGCGTTCCTGAGCCCCGGAGCCGCCTGCGTCGTCGTCCTGATCGGCACGACAACGGCATGGGTGATCGAGCGTTACCGCTGGCGCGTGCTCTTCGTGAACCTGGGGATCACGGCGACTCCCGTGTTGCTCGCCGGAGTCGCGTTCCGTGCGGCCGTAGACGTGCACGACGTCAATGCGGTCTTCCTCGTGGTGCTAGGCGCGTTGGGCGCCGTCGCGTTCTGCGTGAACATCTTCCTGCTCGCCACGCTCATGGCGACGATCGACGGCTACGCGATAGCACCGGCGCTGCGGGCCACCCGAGCCTTCGCACCCGCCGTGGTGCTCAATGTGGGCTTCCTCGTCGCGACGGCCGGGATCTATGGGACGTACGGCTTCGGTGCCAGCGCAGTGATCGTGCTCGCCGTCGCCGCCTTCGGCTACATGCTCCGGCTCGTGGGTGTCGCTCGGGAGCGCACGAAGCAGTACGCCAACCTCTCCTGGGGCGTCCTGAGCGGGCTGGTGCGGACGCTCGACGAGCGCGACTCGCGCGCCGCGCGGCACTGCGCCGCCGTCGCTCGGTTCTCGCGCGACATGGCGGCCGCGGTCGGGATGAGCAAGCGCGACCAGGAGCTCGCGCACACCGCAGGCCTGCTGCACGACATCGGCAAGTTCACGCTCTCCGACCGCGTGATGGAGCGCGGCGGCCGCCTGACCGACGCCGACTGGCGCGGCATCCGCCGCCATCCCGAGATCGGCGCGATGCTGCTGAAGGACCTCGGCGTCTACGGCAACGTGGCGGAGATCGTGCGCGCGCACCACGAGCGCATCGACGGCCGCGGCTACCCGCACCGCTTGACCGGAGACCAGATCCCGGAGCTCGCGAAGATCGTCGCGGTCGCAGAGGTCTACGACACGCTGACGGCGCCGGACACGTACCGCACGCCGATGAACTCGTTCGAGGCGCTCAACGAGCTGCGCCGCGTCGCCGGCAGCCAGCTCGACGAGCGCTACGTCGAGGTGCTGGCCGACCTGCTGTCCGGCCGCGGCACCGACTACCGCCACGCCGACGAGGCGGACTTCGACGCCGAGCTCGACATCGAGCGGCGGATGAACGAGGCCGCGGCGCCGTAGCCGCCCTCAGCGGCGGTCGCGCGGCTGCAGCGACACGAGGAACGCGTCCAGCTGCTCGACGGTGAAGCGGCGCTGGCCGCCGGGGGTGCGGTAGCCGTGCAGATGGCCGGCGTCCGACCAGCGGCGGACCGTGGAGAGGGAGACGCCGAGGTGGCGGGCCGCGCCGGAGACGGTGAGGCCCATGGGCTGTCGGATGCGCGTAGTCATGTGCACCGGCGTTTTCGACCGTCCGCAGGCCGCTCGGCGGCGCGGCGTGGCTTTGCGCAGGTTCCGCCCCGCGATCCGGCTCACGCGGTCGCGCCGACGAGCGCCCAGCGGCGGCCCGCGAAGCGCATGCCGTTCGTCGCAGCGCGCACGACCATCAGCAGGTCGAGCCCCGCCCAGACCCCGATCACGCCCCAGCCGAGGTGGAGCGCGAGCAGCGCGACGGGGATGAACGCGGCGGCAGCGAGCACCATCGTCGCCGCGAGGTAGCGCGTGTCGGAGGCGCCGATCAGGATGCCGTCGAGCGCGAACGCCACCGCGCCGACGGGCTGCATCGCGACGAAGAACGGCCAGAGCGCGTGCAGGCGGTCGATCACGCGCGGGTCGCTCGTGAACGCGTGCGGCAGCACGCCGCGCAGCGCGAGCAGCGCGGCGCCGAAGACGATGCCCGCGGCGAACGACCAGCCGATCATGCGCCGCGCGGCGCCGTGCGCGCCGGCGGCGTCACCGGCGCCGAGCGCACGACCGACGAGCACCTGGCCGGCGATCGCGATCGCGTCGAGCACGAGCGCGAGGAAGATGAAGAGCTGGAACGCGATCTGGTGCGCGCCGAGCGCGTCGGTGCCGATCCGGGCGAGCACCGCGCTCGCGACGAGGAACGAGCCGACGCGCGCGCCCGTCCGCACGACGAGGTCGCCGCCGGTCCGGAGCAGCGGCGCGATGAGCGCGCGCCGCGGCC
>DASTWP010000281.1:0-8958 GCA_035765835.1 Solirubrobacteraceae bacterium | reverse complement strand
CGAGGGCTGGGCGGCGGTGCGCGAGCTCTACGCCTGAACGGCAGTGCGGCGGCTGCGCCGCGCGGCGCGCACGCGCCGGCGCGTCGCGGCGCGGCCGTGCGCCTCGAGGCCGCGGTAGAGCGTCTTGATCTCCTCGAAGATCTCGTCCGCGGCGGCCTGCTGCTGCTCGCGCGTCGGCTCGGAGACCCGCTCGAAGCGGAACGGCTCGCCGTACTGCACGGTCACCTTCGGGAACTGCAGGCGCTTCCAGTTGCGCACCTTCGAGGAGCCGTGGATCGCGACCGGCACGATCGTCGCGCCCGACTCGAGCGCGAGCCGCCCGATGCCGGGCCGCGCGCGCTGGCCGAGGGTGCCGCTGCGCGAGCGGCCGCCCTCGCAGTACATCGCGACGAGGCCGCCGCGCGCGAGGATGCCCTCGGCGGTGACGAACGCGTCCTCGTCGTGATGGCCGCGCCGGACGGGGAACACGCCGCCGTGGGTGTAGATGAACTGCATCGGGCGCTTGAAGAGCTGCGACTTCGCCATGAAGCGCACGCAGCGCCGGATGAAGACGGCGAGGAAGAAGTGGTCCATGAACGAGAAGTGGTTCGGCGCGAGGATCACCGGGCCGCTCGCGGGCACGTTCTGGGAGCCGATCGAGCGCGCGCGAAAGACCGTCCACGCATACCAGGAGGTGAGGACGCGCACGAGGCCGTACGCCCAGTCCGGATCGCGCGTGCGGGCGCGCTCGTGGAAGCGGTCGAAGTACTCCTTGGGGCGCGGGTCCTTGTAGACCTGCTCCTTCATCGGCGCGAGCTGCTCGTCCATCCTCTCGCGCGGCAGATTACCCGGAGTCGGGCCGCTCCCAGCGCTTCGCGCGCTCGAGCGCGCGGCGCCAGCCCGCGAGCAGCGTCTCGCGCTCGTCCGCTGACATGCGCGGCTCGTAGCGCGCGCGCTCGCGCCAGCCGGAGACGACGCGGTCCTGCGACCACAGCCCCACGCCGACGCCCGCCAGCGACGCCGCGCCGAGCGCGGTCGTCTCCGGGATCTGCGGCAGCACGACCGGCGCGCCCAGCACGTCCGCCTGGAACTGCATCAGCCAGCCGTTGACGGTCGCGCCGCCGTCGGCCTTCAGCGTCGTGAGCTCCTGGCCGGCGGCGTGCTCCATCGCGCGGATCGCGTCGACGGCCTGGTAGGCCATCGCCTCGAGCGTGGCGCGCGCGAGGTGCGCCTTCGTGGAGCCGCGGGTGAGGCCGACGATCGTCCCGCGCGCGTAGGGGTCCCAGTGCGGCGATCCGAGGCCCGTGAGCGCGGGGACGAAGTAGACGCCGTCGTTGGAGTCGAGCGAGGCGGCGAGCGCCTCCGTCTCGTCCGCGCGCTCGATGATCCCGAGGCCGTCGCGCAGCCACTGCACGCCCGCGCCGGTGACGAAGATCGCAGCCTCGAGCGCGTAGACCGTCCGTTGGCCGATCCCCCACGCGACGGTCGTGAGCAGCCCCGGGTGCGGGCTCGGCGGCTGCGTGCCGGAGTTCAGCAGCACGAACGAGCCGGTGCCGTAGGTGTTCTTGCCGAGCCCGGGGTCGAGGCAGGCCTGGCCGTAGAGCGCCGCCTGCTGGTCGCCCGCGATGCCCGCGACGGGCACCTCGTGGCCGTGGAGCGCGTCCGCTCTGGTGCGGCCGAAGTCGCCGATCGACGGGCGCACCTCGGGCAGGGCGGCGGGCGGCACGCCGAGCAGGTCGCACAGCTCCTCGTCCCACGCGCCGCGCGCGATGTCGTAGAGCAGCGTGCGCGAGGCGTTGCTCGGGTCGGTGAGCAGCTCGCCCGTGAGGTTGTAGACGAGCCACGCGTCGACGGTGCCGAAGACGGCGCGACCGCTCTCGGCGCGCTCGGGCAGGCCCTCGACGTTGCGCAGCAGCCACTCGATCTTCGTGCCCGAGAAGTACGGGTCGAGGACGAGGCCCGTGCGCGCGCGGATCAGCGGCTCGTGGCCCTGCTCGCGCAGCTCGTCGCAGCGCCGCGCGGTGCGCCGGTCCTGCCACACGAGCGCGCGATGCAGCGGCTCGCCGGTCTGCGGGTCCCATACGCAGACGGTCTCTCGCTGGTTGGTGATCCCGACGGCGAGCAGCTCCCCGGGCGCGAGGCCCGCGTCGTCGAGCGCCTCGCCCGCAACGGCCTGCGTGACCTCCCAGATCTCGCGCGCGTCGTGCTCGACCCAGCCCGGCCGCGGGAAGTGCTGCGTGAACTCGCGATATGCGCGGCCGGCCGGCTCCGCGTCCTCGTCGAAGACGATGCCGGTGGTGCCGGTCGTCCCCTGGTCGATCGCGAGGATCATCGCGCGCGGACAGTAACCGGAGCCGTCCTGCCCCGTGTCTATGTTCCGCGCGGTTCCCGCGACCCCGAGGAGACGAACGTGCCGGACGTCGAGGCCCACATCACGGGCACGGTGTGGAAGATCGAGTGCAGGATCGGCGACACGATCGAGGAGGGCGACACGGTCGTGATCCTCGAGTCGATGAAGATGGAGATGCCCGTCGAGGCCGAGGACTCGGGGACGGTGAAGGAGATCCTCTGCGAGGAGGGCCAGGCCGTCAGCGAGGGCGACACGCTCGTCGTCCTGGAGTAGCCCATAACCTGCCGGGCCGTGCCCGGCGAGCTGCGCATCGACCGGCCGGCGGACGGCGTCCTGCGGCTGACGATCTCGAACCCGGCCAAGCGCAACGCGCTCGACCACCCGATCCTCGACGCGATCGCGCAGGCGGTCCGCGATCCGGACGCCGCCTGCGTCGTCCTCACCGGCGAGCACGGGATGTTCTCCTCGGGCTACGACATCGGCGACATCCCCGACGACGTCTTCGCCGAGCAGGCCGAGAAGCTCGTCGCGCACCCGTTCACGAACGCGCTCGACGCGCTCGACGCCTGTGACGTGCCGACGCTCGCCGCGCTCTCCGGCCACACGATCGGCGGCGGCCTCGAGCTCGCGCTCGCATGCGACCTGCGCATCGCCGCCGACGGCATCAAGCTCGGGATGCCGCCCGCGAAGCTCGGCCTGGTCTACTCGCATACCGGGCTGCGCCGCTTCGTCGACGCGATCGGCGTGCCGCGCACGCGCGAGCTGTTCCTGCTCGGGCGCAACGTCGACGCCGCGGTCGCGCTGCAGTGGGGCATGGTGAACGCGGTCGTGGGGCCGGCGGCGCTCGAGGAGGAGGGGCTCGAGTGGGCGGCCGAGCTCGCCGGCAACGCGCCGCTGTCGACGCGCGGCAACAAGCGCGTGCTGCGCGCGCTGCTGGCGGCCGAGGGCACGATCGACCCGGAGGTCGAGCGCGAGCTGCTCGCACTGCGCGAGGCGTCGTTCGCCTCCGAGGACATGCGCGAGGGCGTGCGCGCGTTCGGCGAGAAGCGCCGCCCCCGCTGGCAGGGGCGCTGAGCGTAGGGTTCGGGGCCATGGCCCTCGAGCTGCTCGCGCTCGTCAAGCACGACTGCCCGGTGTGCGACCAGCTGCTGCCGGCGCTCGACGCCGCGGGCGTGCGCGTGCTCTCGCAGTCCTCGGCCGAGGAGACCGCCGCCCAGGCCGCGCGCCTCGGCCTGCGGACGGTGCCGGAGCTCGACGACGAGCTCGCGCTCTCCGAGCGCTTCGACCCGGACGCGGTCCCCGTCCTGCTGCTGCTCGACGGCGGCGAGGAGCGCGACCGCGTCGAGGGCATCCAGCGCGAGCGCCTGGCGCGGATCGCCGCCGCGGGCGGCGCGCAGCTGCGCCTCGACGGGCTTCCCGACCACCGGCCCGGCTGTGGCTCGCGCACGCGCGACCCGGACGTCGCGGCGCGACTCGCCGCGCGGCGCGCGCGTGCCGAGGGCCGCATCCGCTCACGCACGCTGTCGATCGGCGGGCTCGAGGATCCCTTCGAGGCGCTGCACGAACGCGGCCTGACCGACGGCCTGCCGGTCGTGCCCCCGACGCCCGAGCGCGTCGTCGCGCTGCTCGAGCACACGCGCCGCGACCCGCAGGACGTCGTGGGCGTCGTCCCGCCCTACGGCGGCGAGGCGACGGTCGAGAAGGTCGCCATCAACGCGGTCATGGCCGGCTGCGCCGGGCCCGAGCTGCCGATCGTGCTCGCGGCGGTCGAGGCCGCGTGCGACGAGGCGTTCGCGCTTCACGGCCTGCTCGCCACGACGCACCCGGCGGGCCCGGTCGTCGTCGTCTCGGGACCGGCTGCGGCGCGCGCGGGCATGAACGCCGGCGGCAACGCGCTCGGCCAGGGCACGCGCGCGAACCTCGCGATCGGGCGCGCGCTGCAGCTCGTCGTGCGCAACGTCGGCGGCGGGCGGCCGGGGATCGAGGACCGCGCGGCGCACGGCCAGCCCGGCAAGGTCGGCTGCGCGTTCGCCGAGCGCCTCGACGAGGCCGCGCCGTGGCCTGGGCTGGCGCACGAGCGCCTGGGGCTCGGCCCGGGCGAGAGCGGCGTGACCGTGATGGCGCTCGAGGCGCCGCGCGTGATCGTCGACCAGATCGCCCGCGACGCCGACGGCGTCTGCGCCTCGTTCGCGCTCGCCCTCGAGGGCGTCTCGAGCCCGCGGCTGCGGTTGGCGATGGACGCGCTGCTGCTCGTCGGACCCGAGCACGGGCGGCTGTTCGCGCAGGCCGGATGGAGCCGCGCAGAGGTGCAGGAGCGCCTGCACGCCCTGACGCACGCCCCGGCGGGCACGCTCGCCCGCGGCGTCGGCGGCGTGCCCGAGGGGATCGAGCCGAGGTGGATCACGGACCCGAAGGCGCCCGTGGCGAAGTTCGCCGGCCCCGACCGCATCCTGCTCGCCTACGCCGGTGGCGACGCGGGCCTCTTCAGCATGGTCTTCGGTGGCTGGGTGTCGGGCGAGGTAGGGTCCGCGCCCGTGAGCAGGAGCGTCGAGCCGTGGCGCTGAACGGGCTCGAGATCCTCGACCCGACCGCCGAGCGCGACCCGGCGGGCCGGCCGCTCGCGCCGCGCGCCGGGGCCCCGCGGCGGATCGCGCTGCTGGACATCCGCAAGCCGCGCGGCGACGTGCTGCTCGACGAGCTCGAGGCGCTGCTCGTCGAACGCGGCCACGCGGTCGAGCGCACCGCCAAGCCCACGTTCACGAAGCCCGCGCCCGCCGACCTGCGCCGCGAGATCGCCGAGCGCTGCGACGCGGTGATCGAGGCCCTTGCCGACTGAGGATCCTGCGTGTCCTGCGGTCTGCGGGACGTGGTGGAGCTGGAGGGCCTCGGCCGGCCCGCGGTGCTGCTCGCCTCGAGCGCGTTCGAGCAGGCCGCGCGCGACCAGGCGGCGCTGCTCGGGCAGCCGCAGCTGCGCCGCGTCTTCGTCGCGCACCCGATCCAGGACCGCACGGACGAGGAGATGCGCGCGCTCGCGCGCGGGGTCCTCGACGAGGCGCTCGCGGCGCTGAGCGCCCCATGAGGCTCGTCACCTGGAACGTCAACTCGCTCGCCGCGAGGCTGCCGCGCGTGCTCGAGCTGCTGTCGCTGCACGCGCCCGACGTCGTCTGCTTGCAGGAGACGAAGTGCGCGCTCGACGCGTTCCCGGTCGGCGAGCTCCGCGCCGCCGGCTACGAGTCGGTCCACCACAGCGGCGGGCGCTGGGCCGGCGTCGCGATCCTCGCGCGCGCCGGGACGGCGGTCGAGGAGGGCCCGCGCGGCCTGCCCGGGGAGGTGCGCGCGGACGAGGCGCGCTGGGTCGAGGCGGTCGTCGACGGCGTGCGGATCGCGAGCACGTACGTCGTCAACGGCCGCGCGGTCGGCAGCGAGTGGTTCGAGGAGAAGCTCGCGTTCCTGGACGCGATCGTCACGCGCGTCGCGCAGCTCCGCGGCGAGCCGCTGATCGTCGCCGGCGACTTCAACATCGCCCCCGAGGACCGCGACGTCTACGACCCGGCCGCCTTCGAGGGCGAGACGCACGTGACCACGCAGGAGCGCTCCCGGCTGCTGCGCATCCTCGACGCCGGCGGCCTCGTCGACGCCTACCGCGCAGTGCACCCCGATGAGCAGCAGTTCACCTGGTGGGACTACCGCCAAGGCCACTTCCACCGCGGCCTCGGCCTGCGCATCGACCTCGCGCTCGTCTCCGAGCAGCTCGCCTCCGGCCTCGCCGCCTGCGGGATCGACCGCAACTTCCGCAAGGGCTCGAAGCCCTCCGACCACGCGCCGCTGCTGGTCGACCTCTAGCCGGCCAGGACCTCGTTCCACTCCCGCAGCTGCCACCCGCGCACGACGCCGTGGAGCACGAACGGGTCGTGCTCCACGAACGCCTCGGCCGCCGCGCGGGTGGGGAAGATCGCCATCGAGCCCTCGGCCTGCGGGTCACCGAACGTGCCGACCATGAGGATCTCCCCGCGCGCGGCGAACTCGTCGATGCGGGCCTTGTGCGCGGGGAAGTGCGCAGGCGCCTTGGAGGCGACGTCGGCGGCGGGCTCGTAGAGGACGACGTACTTCATGCCGCACCGCCGTACGCGCCCGCGAAGGCCTCGAGCGTGCCCTGCCACGCGCCGGGCTGCTCGAAGGTCGTGCGCATCTTCTCGGCGTCGGGGCCGTAGCGGTCGAGGTCGCGGTGCTCGAGCCGCACGCGCGTGCGGTCGGGCGCCTCCTCGACGAACGTGACCTCGACCGTGGTGACGAGGTCGACGTGGAACTTCCAGTCGGCGCCGATCTGCCACGTGACCACGAGCCGGTCGGGCGGCTCCCATGCCGTGACCACGCCGGTCGAGGTCTCGCTGCCGTCCTCGTGGCGCGTGAACCAGCGCCCGCCCTCGCGGGGCTCGATCACGATCTCCGCGATCGGGGCGCTGCCGATGTGGTGACGGCTCGGCCACCAGTCGGTCATCCGCGCGGTGAAGGCCTCGAAGGCGCGCGGCGGCGCCACCGGCACCACGACCTCGCGCCACACCGACTCAACTGCCTGGATCATCCTGCCCGCCTTTCTGCTGTTCGGCTGCCTGCTGGAAGGCCGCGAGCGACCGCTCCCAGAACCGGTCCAGGTGGGTGCGCAGGATCGCGAGACCCGCGGGGTCGACCTGGTAGAGCCGGCGGGTTCCCGCCTGGCGGTCGACGACCAGCCCCACGTCCCTGAGCACCTTGAGGTGCTGGGAGACCGCGGGCCGGCTGACCGGGAGGCCCTCGGCCAGCACCCCGACCGGCTGCGGGCCGTCGGAGAGGCGGTCGAAGATCGCCTGGCGCGTCGGGTCCCCGAGCGCCGTCAGCATCTCGCTTGCGTTCGTCACGGCTAACCGTAAGCTATGACTTACCGCCGGCGCTTGTCAAGAGCGACGCGTCAGGCGGCTCTGGCGGCCTCGTGCACCGCGGCCTTGATCGTGGCGATCTCCTCGCCCTTCTCCAGGTACGCGTGCGCACCGCGGGCGAGCACCGGCTCGGCCATCTTCTCGGCCCCGAAGCCGGACAGCGCGACGATCTGCGTCTTCGGCGAGCGCTCGAGCATCACGGGGATCGCCTCCATGCCGTCGAGCTCCGGCATCGAGAGATCGAGCAGCACGACGTCGGGCTGCAGCTCGGCGACGCCCTCGACCCCGGCCTCGCCGTCGGCGGCCTCGCCGACGATGCGGATCGCCGGGTCCTCCTCGAGCGTGAAGCGCATCAGGGCGCGGAAAGCCTCGACGTCGTCGCAGAGGAACACGCGGATGGTGCGGGTGGCCTGCTCGGCCATGCACGGGAGCGTACCCGTCCGCTCCCCCTGCAAGTCTGCCTCGCACCAGGAATCCGACGGAGGTTCGACCGCCCAGATGCCGCCACTCATCACGCCCGAGGAGGCCCTCGCCCTCGGTGAGATCGAAGACCACGCCGAGATCGAGGCGCTCGTCGAGCGTGCGTGGCAGGCGCGCCAGGAGCGCTTCGGCGACTCGACGGACCTCTGCTCGCTCGTCAACGCGAAGTCCGGGGGCTGCGCCGAGGACTGCGGCTTCTGCGCGCAGTCGCGCTTCGCGGAGGCCGACACCCCGATGCACGCGATGATGGAGCCCGAGCAGATCCTCGAGCACGCCCGCGCGGCGGAGGCGGCGGGCGCGCACCGCTTCTGCATGGTCACGCAGGGCCAGGGCCTCTCGAAGCGCGACTTCGAGCGGATCCTGGAGGGCGCCCGCCTCGTCGCGCAGCACACCAACCTCAAGCGCTGCGCCTCGATCGGGCACATGAGCGTCGCGCGGGCGCGGGCGCTGAAGGACGCCGGCATCCAGCGCGTGCACCACAACGTCGAGACGGCCGAGTCCTACTACCCGGAGGTCTCGACGACGGTCCGCTACGACGGGCGGCTGCGCACGATCGAGGCGGTCCGCGAGGCCGGCCTGGAGACGTGCGTCGGCGGCATCCTCAACCTCGGCGAGTCACGCGAGCAGCGCGTCGAGATGGCGTTCCAGCTCGCGTCGATCGACCCGACGAGCGTGCCGATCAACCTGCTGAACCCGCGCCCCGGCACGAAGTTCGGCGACCGCGACTACATGGACCCGTGGGAGGCCGTGAAGTGGATCGCGATCTTCCGGCTGATCATCCCGGGCGCGCTCTTCCGCCTCTGCGGCGGCCGCGTCGAGAACCTCGGCGAGCTGCAGCCGCTGGCGGTCAAGGCCGGCCTCAACGGCGTGATGATGGGCAACTTCCTCACCACGCTCGGCTCGACGCCCGACGAGGACCGCGCGATGTTCGAGGAGCTCGGGCTGAACGTCCACCGGCACGAGGACAACGGCGCCAACCCGCGGCCCGACAACCGCTCGGGCTGGCTCGACGGCGAGACTCCGCCTGCGGAGCCGGAGACCCCGCTGACGCTCCACATCCGCATGTGGGACCCGTCGTCCCAACTGCGCCACGTGCCGAAGGAGAAGGTCCTGGCGCGCCCCGACGGCGCCCCGAACGCGTGGCCCGAGCAGGCGGCGTAGGACGTCCACGGAAGGAGCGGGAGTGAGCGACATCGCAGAGCGCCTCGAGGAGCTCAAGGAGCTGGGGCTGCACAG
>DASTWP010000280.1:0-2717 GCA_035765835.1 Solirubrobacteraceae bacterium | reverse complement strand
TGGATGCCCTGGAGCTTCATGGTCGTGCTTCCTCCTCGGAGGTAGTTGCACGCACAACTATAGCCCTTCGCACGAGCACCGTCAAGCGACGCGCAGGCGGCGGGTCCGGCGCCCCCCGGGCCGGACCCGCCTGCGCACGGACGAGCGACCTAAAGGACGCTCGTCACCGCGCCCAGCCGCGTGACCGTAAGGGTCGGCGCTGCGGTGGGCGCGCTGGTGGAGGTGCTGCTGGTCTTCGACCTGGACCGCGCCTTCTTCGAGCTCGCGCTCGAGGAGCCGCTGTGGTTGCCCATGTCGTGCGGGACCGTGACGATCGCCGAGGCCATCCCGTCCATCGGATCGTCGGGGCTGTGGCACGTGACGTCGATCTTGTACGTGCGGCCGGCCCTGTCGGTGCCGGAGCGCTCGGCGCGGACCTGGACCGTGGTCTGCGCCGGCCGGCCGTCGCTCGCCGAGCCGGAGTTGCCGACACCGGTGAAGTCCGGGCCCTGCTTCGAGCTCGGCTGGCCGGCGCCCTTGTCGTCCACGCCCATGCTCGTGATGTTGTCCACGGTCAGGGTGTTGGTGTCGCCGTCGTTGTCGCTCGAGCTCTCGTTCCATGCGAGCGAGATCGTGACGAGCTTGTGGTTCGGCGGCCAGACGACGGCCGGGCTCCACGTGAGCGTGCCGTTGCCGCACATCGTGGTGCCGGTGCCGCCGCCGCCCCTGGCGCCGGCGGGAGCTGCCGCTACTGCTGCGATACCCAGGACCGCCAGAGCGGCCAGTCCTGCACGTGTGGGGGCCATCTACGTCCTCCGTGTAGGAAACGCTTGCGTCCGCTGGGAACGTCGGCGCGCGACGAAACTGGCGCGGATCCGCACAAGCGGGTATAGGGTGGCCGGCCGATGCGCGCGATCCCGCTGTTCCGTGAGCGCCCCCTCGCCGTGCAGGCGATCCTCGGGCTCGTCGTGCCGGCCGCCTTCGGCGCGATCGTCGGGATCGCGCTCGGGATCTCCTCGGGCCTCTACTGGGCGCTCTCGCTCGTCGCGCTGGTCGGCGGCGTGCTCGGCGGCCTCGAGCACCGCGACGGCTGGGAGGGCGCCGACCGCGGCCTCGTCGCGGGCGCGGTGTTCGGCACGTTCCTGCTGATCGCGCACGCGATCGCCGGCACGCACGCGCACGCGAAGCTGCCCGGCTTCGAGCCGTTCTTCGCAGTCGGCACGGCGCTCATCGGGATGCTCGCGAGCGCCCTCGGGGGCTGCGTGCGCTATCGCCTCATCGGCCTGCCACCGGGCGTCGAGCCGGTCCGCCGCGCCGGCTCCGGCTAGCGCCCGGCCGCACTCGCCTCGAGGCGCTCGAGCGGCGAGGCCGCGCCCCGCCCGCGGCGGCGCGCGCCGGAGATCTGCTCGGCGGCGATGACCGCCACGATCGCTGCGGTCGCGAGCGCTGCCGGGACGAGCAACGGGGCGAAGGCGCCGGTGGCGCCCGCCGCCGCGCAGGCGAGCGCGCCGGCCGCGCGCTTGCGGCTCAGCGAGCCCGCCATGCGCAGGCGGAACAGCGCCTGCGCGAGCAGGTAGACCGCGGGGCCGGCGACGACCGCGGCGACCTCGCCGACGCCTCCGTGCGCCGTCGGGTGTGCGATCGCGACCTGGTCGCCGACGGCGGCCGCGATCACGCCCGCGACGATCAGCGCGTGCAGGTAGGTGTAGGCGTCGCGCGCCATCCGCGTGCGGTCGGGCGAGAGCTCGAGGCGCCGCTCGGCGATCCGCACGGCGTAGTCGAAGTACAGCCACCACATCGCCGCGGTGCCGACGAACGCGAGCGCGAACGCCGCCAGCCGCGCCGCGCCGAGGTGCAGGCCCGCGGCGGTCGCGCCCGTGACGACGATCGACTCGCCGAGCGCGATGATCACGAACAGCTGGAAGCGCTCGGCGAAGTGCGCGGTCTGCACCTCCCAGGCATCCGGCGCCGCGCGCCTGCGCCCGGGCAGCCAGTAGAGCGCCAGCGGCGCGCTGTACTCGATCAGCAGCGCTGCGAGCCAGAGACCGGTGCGCGCCGCCCCGCCGGCGGCCGCGCCCGCGATCCACAGCGGCGCGGACGCGAGGAACCACGCGAGCACGCGCAGCGCCCGCATGCGCTCCGGCGTGCCCCGCTCCTCGGCACCGAAGGCGAGGAAGAGGTGGCGGCCCACCTGGATCGCGACGTAGGAGCCTGCGAACAGCCCTGCGCGCGCGCCGAACGCGTCCGGGATCGCGACCGCCATCAGCAGGCTCGCGAAGGCGAGCGCCATCAGCACGAGGCGCACGACGGTCGACTCGGGGTCGAGCTCGTTCGTGACCCAGGTCGTGTAGTTCCACGCCCACCACACGACCAGCAGTGCGACGGTCGCCCGGCCGAGCCCCTCCCACGTCAGTTGCGCGTGCAGCAGACGCGAGATCTGCGTGACCGCGAAGACGAAGACGAGGTCGAAGAAGAGCTCGAGCGTGGTGGCACGCTGCTCCTCGCCGCGGGGTCGCTGGAAGCGCGGCATCGCGGGCCCAGACTACGCGGCGGCTGCGCCGCAGCCGCACCGGCGCGCCGCACACCGAATCACAACATGATGTGAACGCGCTGTTCGCAGTGCGGCACCCATCATCTCGTGGTGTCGCGGCCGCGTCGGCCGATCCCCACCATCCGGCCGCGCCCGCCGGCGGGATCGGTCGCGTTGCTGGCGACGGTTGCGGTCGCCGCCGCCGGTT
>DASTWP010000279.1:0-4775 GCA_035765835.1 Solirubrobacteraceae bacterium | reverse complement strand
CTCGGCGGCCGCGATCAGGCCCTCGAGGTCGTCCGGGTCGACGAACGTCGCGCGGTCGCCCAGCACCTCGCGGAGCGCCGGCACCGCGCATGCGACCACGGGCGTCCCGCAGGCGAGCGCCTCCACGGTCGGCAGCCCGAAGCCCTCGTCGTCGGACGGGCAGACGAGCGCGTGCGCGCCGGTGAGGATCGCCGCGAGGTCGTCGTCGCTCACGTGGCCGGTGAGCACCACGTCCGGGAGCTCGTGCGCCCACTGGCGCGTCGGGCCGACGAGCACGAGCGGCAGGCTGCGCGGCGCCTGCGCGAGCGCGGCGATGCGCTTGCGCGGATCGGGATGCTCGAGGCCGCCGACCCAGACGAGGTAGCGCTCGGGCAGCTTGTGGCGGGCCCGCGCGTCGGCGACCTCCGCGTCCGGCCGTGGCGACATCGCGGGCGCCGCCGCCTCCGGCACCACGACGATCCGCTCCGGGGCGATCGCGAGGTGGCGGGAGGCGTCCTCGGCGACCGCGTGCGTCGGCACGATCACGCGCGAGGCGCGCTGCACGGCGAGGTAGCGCAGCCGGAAGCGGGCGCCGGTGCGCAGGTACTCGGACGGGCGCTTGAGCGGGACGAGGTCGTGCAGCGTGACGATCTGCGGGCACGGCGTGTGCAGCGCCGCGCCGTCGATCCACGGCGAGTGGTAGGCGTCGACGCGGCGCGGGCGGTGCCCCTCGAGGATCTCGTGGCCGTTCGCCGTCGCGCGCAGGCCCTCGAGCAGGCAGCGCACGTAGCGGCCGATCCCGCGCGGGTCGCTCGCCGCGCGGCTGTCGAACGTCACCCTCACGGCCGGATCAGCTCCTCGACCCGCTCGGCGTAGGCGTCGGCGCCGAAGCGCGCCGCCGCGCGGCGGGCGGCCGCGCCCATCTCCTCGCGGCGGCCGAGCACCTCGAGCACGCCGCGCGCGAGCGCGCCGGGGTCCTGCTTGCCGACGAGCACGCCGGTCACGCCGTTGTCCACGACCTCGCCGAGGCCGCCGACGGCGGTCGCGACGACCGGGGTGCCGACCGCCATCGCCTCCGACAGCACGGTGCCGAACGGCTCCTGGTGCGAGGGCGCGACGAGGACGTCGAGATGGCGCATCACGCCTGGAGCATTCTCCACCCACGGGACGTGCTCGACATCCGTCGCAGCGCGGACCTCGGCGAGGTAGTCCGGGAAGAGGCCGTACGGGTCGTCGCCGACCACCACGATCCGGGCGCCGGGCGCGCGCTCGCGGATCAGCGGCGCGGCGGCGAGCAGGTCGGTGACGCCCTTGCGCGGCTCGATCCTGCCGACGAAGCCGACCACCGGGCCCTCGCCCTCCGCCCACGGTCGCGGCGCCGGGGGCGGGTCGAGCTCGATCGGGCAGTAGACGACGTGCGCGCGCAGTCCTTCGAGGCGCTCGGCGACCGCTTGGGAGTCGGCGAGCACGACGTCCGCGGAGTGCCAGTGGCGCGGCACGCGGTCGACGATGTCGTGCACGTGCAGCACGGTGCGCGTGCCGCGCAGCGCGGGCAGCAGGCGGCCACAGACCGTCGAGTTGAGGTACACGACGTCGAAGCGCTGCGCGAGCCGCAGCGCGCGCGGCCAGGACGCGACGGCGCGCGCGCCCTCGCCGGCGCCGAGGCCGCCGACGTCGAGCTTCACCCACGGGTGGCCCGCGCGCGCGATCGGCCCGTCGTCGGGCGAGCTGAGCGTGATCTCCCAGCCGCGCTCGCGCAGTCTCGAGGCCAGGCGCAGCAGCGCCATCTCCGCGCCGCCGGGGTGCCCGACCGCGTTCACGCCCAGGAGGGTCGTCGCCGCCACGCGTGGCATGCTCGCATGGTGGAGGACTGGCGCGACGCGCTGTGGCGGTCCGTGCCGCCCGATGCGGTGCCCGAGCGCTTCGCGCAGCGGCGCGCGTTCCTGCTCGCGCACGTCGAGCAGGGGCAGCGCGTGCTCGATCTCGGCTGCGGTGACGGCGCGTTCGCGGCGGAGCTGGCGGGCGCCGGTGCGCACGTCGTCGCGGCCGACGTCTCGCGCGAGGCGCTGCGGCGCGCGTCCGCGCCGGGCGTGGAGCTCGTCGCGCTCGAGGAGGGCGCGCCGCTCCCGTTCGCCGAGGACGCGTTCGACGTCGTCTGGGCCGGCGAGGTGCTCGAGCACGTCGCCGACGTCGCCGGGCTGCTCGCCGAGGTGCGGCGGGTGCTGCGCTGGGGCGGGACGCTGATCGCGACCACGCCCTGGCACGGCCGCCTCGTGATCGGGCGCGACCTGACGGCGTTCGACCCGCGCGCCGACCACCTGCGCTTCTTCAGCGCGCGCACGCTGCGCGCGCTGCTGCGCGACGCGGGCTTCGCCGACATCGAGCTGCGCGCCGTGGGCGGCGTGCCGCTGCTGCGCCGCCGGGGGCTGCTCGCGTGCGCGTCCTGATCGATACGACGTACTCGCTGCGCGGGCCGAGCGGCACCGCGACCTACCTGCACGAGCTCGTGCCGGCGCTGCGCGCGCTCGGCGTCGACGTCGTCGAGGCCGCGAACGAGCGCCGGCGCCCGCCCGCGGGCGGCGGCCCCGGCAGCGTGCGCAACCTGCTGGCCGACCGCGCGTGGACCTCGGCGGGCCTGCGCGCGCAGGCGCGCGACGCCGGAGTCGTGCACCACCCGCTGCCGGCGCACTCGCGGCTGCTGCGCGTGCCGCAGGTGGTGACGGTGCACGACCTCGCCTTCGAGCTCATGCCCGAGCGCTTCGACCGCCGCTACGCCGCGTGGGCGCGCCGCGCGCACCGCACGGCTGCGCGCCGCGCCGCAGCCGTGATCGCCGTCTCCGAGGCGACGGCGACGGCCGTGCGCGAGCGCTGGGGCGTGCCCGCCGGGCGCGTCGTCGTCGCACCGCACGGGCCGGGCCAGGGGCTCCCGCGTCTGGCACGACCGTCAGCGCCGCGCCACTGGCTCTACGTCGGCGACGGCGAGCCGCGCAAGGACCTGCCGACGCTGCTGGACGCCTACGCGCAGCACCGCGCGCGCACGCCGAGCGCGCTTCCGCTCGTCCTGGCCGGGAGCACCCGGGCGGCGGCTCCCGGCGTCGAGGTCGTCGAGCGCCCGGCGCCGCAGGCGCTGGCCGAGCTCTACGCGCAGGCCGCCGCGCTCGTGCATCCAGCGCTGCTCGAGGGCTTCGGCCTGACGCCGCTCGAGGCGATGGCCGCGGGCACGCCCGTGATCGCGGCACGCGCGCCCGGCGTCGAGGAGGTCTGCGGCGACGCGGCGCTGCTCGTGGCGCCCGGCGACGCGCGGGCGCTCGCCGACGCGCTCGACCAGCTCCACGCCGACGCATGGCTGCAGGCGGACCTCGCCGCCCGCGGCGCCGCCCGCGCTCGCGACTTCACGTGGGAGCGCTCGGCGCGCGCCCACATCGTGGCCTATACGCTCGCCGCAGATCACGGATGAAGGTGGCGATCCTCGGAACGCGGGGCATACCCGCGTCCTACAGCGGGTTCGAGACGGCCGCGGAGCAGCTCGCGAGCCGCCTGAGCGCGCGCGGCCACGAGGTCGTCGTCTACTGCCGCCCGCACGTCGTCGACCGCAGGCTGCGCGAGTGGAAGGGCGCGCGCCTCGTGCACCTGCCGACGATCCGCAACAAGTACCTCGACACGTTCGTGCACACGCTGCTCTCCGCGCTGCACGCCGCGCGCCGCGAGCGCCCCGACGTCGCGCTCTTCTTCATCGCCGGCAACAGCCCGCTGTGCACGATCACGCGCTCGGCCGGCATCCCGAGCGTCATCAACGTCGACGGCCTCGACTCCGACCGCTCGAAGTGGCCGCCGCCGGCGAAGGCCTATCTGCGCTTCGCCGAGCGCGGCGCGCCGCGCTGGGCCGACGTCGCGCTGACCGACTCGCACGTCGTCGCCGACGTCTTCGAGCGCCGTTACGGCCGCCGCATCGGCGTCGTGCCCTACGGCGTCGAGGACCCCGGCCACACCGGCACGCAGACGCTCGAGCGCCTGGGCCTGGAGCCGCGCAAGTACGTGCTGTTCGTCGGGCGCCTGGAGCCCGAGAACAACCCGCACGTGCTCGTCGAGGCGTTCTCGCGGATCTCCGCCGAGCGCGCGCGCGGGATGAAGCTCGTGGTCGTCGGCGGCGCGCCGTACGCCGACGAGTACATCAAGCAGGTCAAGCGCGCCGGCGACCCGCGCGTGCTCTTCCCGGGCTACATCTTCGGCAAGGGCTACTGGGAGCTCCAGCGCAACGCGTACGCGTTCTGCGCGCCGACCGAGGTCGGCGGCACGCACCCGGTGATCCTCGAGGCGCTGGCGGCCGGCAACTGCGTGATCGTCAACGACCACGCGCCCAACGTCGAGACCGTGGGCGACGCCGGGCTCACGTTCTCGGGCCGGGAGGGCGTGCCCTCGCTGACCGTGCAGCTCGAGCGCATCCTCGCCGAGCCGGAGCTCGTCGAGGAGTACCGCGGCCGCGCCCGCGAGCGGGCGCGCATGTACTCCTGGGACGCCGTCGCCGACCAGTACGAGGAGCTCCTGCGCGACGTCTGCGAGATGCGCGGCCCTGGTCACCTGCCAGACGCTCTGATCGACGCGGCCTAGCCGACGGGTCCCTGCTTTGGGCACAAAGGGAGTGCCGGGGTGCGTTTTTGGCACCTAGGTGGAGGGGGTTCGAGGGCACGAGCGGATCGAACGTCCATATGACGGGGCTATAGGCCCATGAAATGGACGTTCGACGCCGGAGCGCGCCCCAGCGGCTCGAACGTTCATCGTTGGTGGCTATAGCGACC
>DASTWP010000278.1:0-13316 GCA_035765835.1 Solirubrobacteraceae bacterium | reverse complement strand
GCCGAGCGAGCTGCAGCGTCTGCGCGCCCGCGGCCGGCTGCGCGGCACGCTCGCGATGCTCGGCCCCGCGTTCGTCGCCTGCGTCGCCTACGTCGACCCTGGCAACTTCGCCACGAACATCGCCGGCGGCGCGAAGCACGGCTACCTGCTGCTGTGGGTGCTGCTCGCCGCGAACCTGATGGCGATGCTGATCCAGAACCTCTCGGCGAAGGTCGGCATCGCCACCGGGCGCAACCTCCCGGAGCTCTGCCGCATCCACTACCCGGGTGCGGCCCGCGGCCTGTGGGTGCAGGCCGAGCTGATCGCGATGGCGACGGACCTCGCGGAGTTCGTCGGCGCAGCGATCGCCCTGAACCTGCTCTTCGGCGTGCCGCTGTTCGCGGCCGGCGTCATCACCGCGATCGTGGCGTTCGCACTGCTCGGGCTCCAGGCGCGCGGCCACCGGCGCTTCGAGGTCGCGATCACGGGCCTGCTCGGGATCATCATGCTCGGCTTCCTCTACGACACGCTGAAGATCGGCTTCGACGCCGGCGCCGCGGCGCGCGGCTTCGTGCCGCACTTCGCGGGCAGCGAGAGCGTGCTGCTGGCGACCGGCATCCTCGGCGCGACCGTGATGCCGCACGTGATCTACCTGCACTCCGCGCTCACGCAGGACCGCGTCGCGCCCCGCGACGAGGGCGAGCGCCGGGCGCTGCTGCGCTTCCAACGCCTCGACGTCTCGATCGCGATGGGCCTCGCGGGCCTCGTGAACATGGCGATGCTCGTCACCGCGGCCGCGCTCTTCCACGACAGCGGCCACACCGGCGTCGACACGATCGAGGGCGCGCACAGCGCGTTCCGCACGCTCGCCTCGCCCGGCGCGGCGCTCGCCTTCGCGCTCGCGCTGCTGGCCTCCGGCCTCGCCAGCTCGAGCGTCGGCACGTACGCCGGCCAAGTGGTGATGCAGGGCTTCATCGCGCGCACGATCCCGATCGTGCTGCGGCGCCTGGTCACGATGGCGCCCGCGCTGATCGTGCTCGCCATCGGCGTCGATCCCTCGCGCGCGCTGGTGCTGAGCCAAGTCGTGCTGAGCTTCGGGATCCCGTTCGCGCTCGTGCCGCTGGTGCTGCTCACGCGGCGCGCGGACGTCATGGGCGCGCTCGTGAACCGCCGCACGACCACGGCGCTGGCCGCACTCGTCGCGGCGCTGATCATCGCGCTCAACGTCTTCCTGCTCGTGGAGACCCTCGCCTAGCAGCCCGCAGCGGGTAGCCTGCCCCGGCGATGGGGCTCGCCGACACCTTCGAGGAGATCGTCGCCTCGCTGCCCGACGACTGGACCGATCTCGAGCTCGACCTGCGCATCGACGACGAGGCGCGCTACGTCGAGGCGGCCGTCTTCCTGGTGCAGACCAACGCCCAGCCCTACTCCAAGCACGACTGGCACTGGCGCATCCTCGTCGCGCACCGCTTCGGCCACGCGGCCGCCGCGCCCGCGGTGCACGGGACGCTGAAGCTGCTCGACGACGCCGGCATCGGCGGCGAGATCGCGGTGCGCGAGGTGCGCAGCGGGCGCGTCGAGGTCGTGCAGATGTGGGGGCGCCCGGAGTCCGTGCGGCAGGAGTTCCGCCGGACGCGGGCCCAGTAGCGCGTGCGCGTCGTCGCGCTCGTGCCCGACCTGCTGTTCGGCTCGCGCGTGCAGGCGGCGCTGACCGCCGCCGGCCACGAGGTGCGTCTGATGGCTGACGCCTCGGCGGCGCTCGCGGCCGCGAACGACGGGGCCGATCTGCTGCTCGTCGACCTCACGACGGAGGGGCTCGACGTCGCCGCGCTCGGCGCGGCGCCCGTCGCGACGCTCGGCGCATTCGCGCATGTGCACCCCAAGGTGCGCGACGAGGCGCTCGCCGCCGGGTTCGATCTCGTGGTGCCGCGTTCGCGAATGGCTCGCGAGGCGCCGGTGCTGGTGGCACGATTCGAGGACTGAGCCACACGGCCCGGGGGAAGCTGACCCGAAAACCGGGCGCGGCTCGGGCCCGTTCCATGCCGACACGAACCGCCGTCACCTCCCTGCTGGACGCCGACCGCGACCTCGCGCGCGCGGTGCCCGCCGAGCAGGCCGCCGCGGCACGGCGCACGCTCGCCGTGCGCGTGGACGCGCTCGACCGCGGCAGCTGGAAGCCGTCGGACGAGTTCGGTCAGGACCCGCCCGCCGTCGGCCTGCTCGTGCTCGACGGGCTGATCACGCGCGAGATCTCCTTCGCCGACCGCACGACGAGCGAGCTGCTCGGCACCGGCGACCTGCTGCGCCCGCAGGACCACGACTCGGGGTTCGACCCGCTGCCGGTCGCGGTGGCCTGGCACGTGCTGGAGCCGGCGCGGATCGCCGTGCTCGACGGGCGCTTCGCGCTCAGCGCCCGGCCATACCCTGGCGTGATGGTCGAGCTCGCGGCGCGGACCGTGCGCCGCTCGCGCGCGCTGGCGTTCCAGCTCGCGCTCTCCCAGCTGACGCGCGTGGACGACCGCCTGCTCGTGCTCTTCTGGCAGCTCGCCGAGCGCTGGGGCCGCGTCGGCACAGACGGCGTGCGGCTGCCGCTCGAGCTCACCCACCGCACGCTCGGGCGCCTCGTCGGCGCGCGGCGCCCGTCCGTGACGACCGCGCTGAGCGGCCTCGCCCGGGACGGCCTGGTCGAGCGCATCGACGAGGGCTGGCTACTGCGAGGCGATCCGGCCGAGGCGCTGCGCCGGCGCGGGCGCGGCACGGTGCTGCCGCCCGTGCACGAGGAGCTCGAGGCGGAGGAGATCGTCGGCTGAGCCGCCGGCCGGCGCTCAGAGCCCGCTGGCGAATGCGCGCGCCACGTCCGGCGGGCGCCTGACGATCCCGAAGCGCGCCTCCCATGCCGCCCACCGGCGCAGGGTCGCCGGATCGAGCGCGCCGGGTCGCAGCGAGCCGCTCCGGAACGCTCCCTTCACCGCGGCGAACTGCGCGGCCGCGGTCTTCGCGCTGATCCCGCCGCCGGAGCCCACGAGCGCGGCGACCGCGGCGCGCGGATCCTGCAGCGCGGCCTCGTAGCCGCGCCGCAGCGCGTCGACCGTCCCGCGCACGAGCCCGCGGTCGCGGTCGAGCGTCGTGCGCGCGACGCACACGACCAGCTCCGGGTAGGCGGGCGCGCCGTAGCGGTCGACGCGGAACTCCTGCGTCCCCGGCCGCCTGGCGTGCAGCGCCACGCCCTCGACGTCCCAGAACGCGGTCACCGCGTCGACGCGGCGCGTCAGCAGGGCGGGCACGGCGTCGAAGCCGATCGTCACGCGGCGGACCTTCGCCGGGTCGCCGCCGTCGCCGCGCACGATCGAGCTGAGCACGGCGTCGTCGCTCGGCAGGCCGGTGACCCCGGCGCGCCTGCCCTCTAGCTCGCGCGGGCGGGTGATGCCCGGCTGGGCGAGCACGGCTGCCAGCGGCCGCTCGACGAGCGCGTAGACGCCGACGATGTCGCGCCCGCGCTCACGGGCGATCGCGAGGTCGTGGATGTCCAGCACCGCGAACTGCGCGCGGCCGGAGAGCAGCAGCTTGACCGAGTCCGTCGAGGAGGAGGGCACCTGGACATGCAGGTCGACGCCGCGCCGGCGGTCGTAGCCGCGGGCATGCGCGAGGTAGATGCCGGAGTGCACGGCGTTCGGCGTGAAGTCGAGGACCAGCGTCGCGGCGCGCGCGTGTGGCGGCGTCGCGGTCGTCGCCGGGTGGCCGCCGCCCCCGCAGCCTGCGACCGCGAGCGCCGCGGCCGCGATCAGCGCGGCGGGGAGCGCGGACTTCATCGGCGCATCCTGACGGTTAGCCTCTGGACGATGCGTCGCCGGGTCACCTTCTCGCGCAATCTGACGCTGTCGCTGTCCCGGACGTGCCGCTGCTACTGCAAGTACTGCGCGTTCGCGACGCACCGCACGCACCTGCATGCGCCGGATGAGGTGCTGCGGCTGCTCGACGGCGCGGCGCGCCGCGGCGTGAAGGAGCTGCTCGTGCTGACAGGCGAGGACCCCGAGGTCGACGCCGGGGTGCGCGCGCTGCTGGCCGAGTACGGGCACGAGGACTTCGTCGGCTACGTCGCGTGGTGCTGCGAGCGCGCTCTGGAGCGGGGGCTGCTGCCGCACACGAACCTCGGCGTGCTGGAGCGCGCGGACCTCGCGCGGCTGCGCGAGGTGACGGCGTCGCAGGGGCTGATGCTCGAGTCGGTGAACGCGGACCTCGTCGCGCACCAGGGCTCGCCGACCAAGCACCCGCAGGTGCGTCTGGACTGCATCCGCGCGGCGGGCGAGCTGCGGATCCCGTTCACGAGCGGGATCCTCATCGGCATCGGCGAGTCCGAGGACGAGCGCGTGGCGGCGCTCGAGGCGCTCGCCGCGGTGCACGCCGAGCACGGCCATCTGCAGGAGGTGATCCTGCAGAACTTCGTCCCGCACCCGCGCTACTACGGCGCCGAGCCGGCCGACATCGCACAGCGCGCGCAGAGCGAGGGGGTCCACGGCGAGCCCACGGCGATGCCCGCGTGGGGCTCCGAGGTGAGCCTCGAGGAGATGCGCCGCCTGGTGCGCGAGTGCCGGCGCCTGCTGCCGGACGTCGGCGTGCAGATCCCGCCGAACCTGAGCGATTGGTGGCTTCCGCTCGTGCGCGAGGGCGCCAGCGACCTGGGCGGCCTGTCCGCCAACGGCGACCACATCTCGCCGGAGCACCCGTTCCCGAGCGTGCACCGGATGCGCAAGGCGCTCGCCGCCGAGGGCTTCGCGCTGACCGAGCGGCTGTGCGTCTACCCGCAGTACATGGAGCCGGGGTGGATGGCGCAGGGCGTCCTGGACGTGGTGAAGGCGCGCTACTGGTCGTTCATCCCGCGCCGCGGCTCGGGCCGGCGCGAGGCGCCGTTCGCGATCGCCTCGGATCTCGTGGGGCCGTCGACCGCGAAGGCCCGCGAGGGCGCCTGGCCGGGCATCGAGGGGGTGACGGCGATGTTCGCCTGCGACGACCCGGAGGCGATCGAGGAGATGCGCGCGGCCGCCGACGAGCTGCGCGCCGAGCTCGCCGGCGAGACGGTGACGTTCGTGATCAACCGCAACATCAACGTCTCGAACGTCTGCGTCGTCGGCTGCGCGTTCTGCGGCTTCGGCCAGGGCAAGCGCTCGCCGGACGCCTACGAGCACACGCGCGAGGAGTTCGAGCGCCGGGTGCGCGAGGCGGTCGACTACGGGGCGAGCGAGATCTGCATGCAGTCGGGCATCCACCCGGACTGGTCGCTGGAGGACTACCTGCACTGGCTGCGCGTGATCAAGGAGACCGCGCCGGAGCTGCACGTGCACGCCTACTCGCCGATGGAGATCGCGCACATGTGCGACATCTCAGAGCTGCCGCCGCCGGAGGTCTTCGCGCGGCTGCGCGAGGCGGGCCTCGACTCGACGCCGGGAACGGCCGCGGAGGTGCTCCACGACGGCGTGCGCGAGCGCATCTCGCCGAACAAGCTGCCCGTCGCGCGCTGGGTGCAGATCATCGAGGCGTCGCACGCGGCCGGCCTGCGCTCGACCTCGACGGTGATGTTCGGCCACGTCGAGGAGCCGTGGGAGCTCGCGGAGCACATGCGCGTCGTGCGCGAGCTCCAGGAGCGCACCGGCGGCATCACCGAGTTCGTGCCGCTGTCGTTCATCCCGTTCCACACGCTGCTCGGGCGCACGCACGGCGTCGAGGAGATCTCGCGCGAGGAGAACCTCAAGCACACCGCGGTCTTCCGCCTCGCGCTCGGGCGCTCGATCGCCAACGTGCAGGCCTCGTGGGTGAAGATGGGCCTCGACGTCGCGACCGAGTCGCTGCGGTGGGGCGTCAACGACCTCGGAGGGACGCTCATGGAGGAGTCGATCAGCCGCATGGCAGGCAGCTACCACGGCGTGAAGCTCGACCCCGACGACCTGATCGGCGCCGCGCACGCCGCCGGGCGCCCGGCCGCGGAGCGCACGACGCTCTACGCGACCCGCCGCGAGTACCCGCTCGTCGAGGGGGCGGCGGCGTGAGCGCGGGCCCCGGCGAGGCGATCACCCCCGAAGGGCTCGAGGCGCTGAAGGAGGAGCTCGCGCAGCTCGAGGGCCCGGCGCGGCAGGAGATCGCGCGGCGCATCTCGGCGGCGCGCGAGCTCGGCGATCTCAAGGAGAACGCCGAGTACCACATCGCCAAGGAGGACCAGGCGCACCTGGAGACGAAGATCCTGCGCCTGACCGAGCGGCTGCGCAACGCGCGCGTCGTCGAGGCCGCGGCCGAGGGCGACCAGGTCTCCTTCGGGCGCACGGTGCACGTCGTCGACGAGTCGGCCGGCAAGGAGATGACGTTCACGCTCGTGGGGCCGACGGAGGCCGACGTGCGGAGCGGGAAGCTGTCGGCAGAGTCGCCGGTCGCCCGCGCGCTGATGGGCCACCGAGCCGGGGAGCGCGTCGAGGTCCAGACGCCGGGCGGCGCGCGCTCGTATCTGGTCAAGCGCCTGGAATGAGGAGGAGGGGCCCCCCTCCGGCGACGATCCACCAACCGCTGCCGCGGTCGGTGCCGGCCGCCTCCCGCACCCTCTAGAGTCGCCGCATGGCTGACTACACGGCAGTGAAGATCGACGAGATCGAGGCGATCTACGGCGGCGCTTTCAAGCGCGCCCGCGGCGCGCTCGGCGCCAGCGCGTTCGGGCTGCAGGTGCTCGACCTGCCGCCGAACGCGACCGGCTACCCCGAGCACGACCACTCCGAGGACGGCCAGGAGGAGGTCTACGTCGCCCTGCGCGGCGGCGGGGAGATCGAGATCGAGGGCGACCGCGTGCCGCTCGACGCCGACACGCTCGTGCGCGTCGCTCCGGGGACCAAGCGCAAGGTGCTGCCCGGGGCGGACGGCATCCGGCTGCTCGTCATCGGCGGCGTTCCCGGCGCGACGTACGAGGCGCCCGAGTTCAGCAGGCTGGGCGCGCCGGACCCCGCCGCGGCCTGAAGCGTCCTGGATCGTGGTCGTCCTGCGACCACGAGGCAGGACGCTTCACCGGAAGAGGTCCTCGGCGGGCGGGCGCAGCAGCGCGGCCGCGCCCGGCCCTTCCGCGTCGGTGACGAAGCGCTCGAGGCCGCGCACGACGACCACCGGCTCGCGGGAGTCCTTGGCGCGCGCGAGGTCGGCCGCGGCCGCGGCCTCGTCGGCGAGCGCGATCCACGTCGCGTGCAGGCTGCGACCGCGGGCGTCGGGGCGCCCGCGCCAGTCCTCGAGCGGCGCGAGGCCGGCGATGCCGATCGCCACGTCGCACTGCCCGTGGCGCCACGCGCGCCCGAACGAGTCCGCGATCACCACCGCGGGATGGCCCGGCAGCGCGCCGCGCAGGCGCCGCGCGCTCGCGTCGGGATCGCGCGGCAGCAGCACGAGCGTCTCGTCGTCCGGCGCGTTCGACGCGTCGACGCCCGCGTTCGCGCAGACGAGGCCATGGCGGGTGCGGGCGATGATCACCCCGCGCTCGGCGCGGACGATCTCCGCGCTCTCGTCGAGCACCACCTGCACGTGGCGCGGGTCCTTGCCGAACGGCTCCGCGAGCTCGCGCGCGCGAGCGGACGGCGTCACGGTCCGCAGGTCCGCGAGCGCGCCCTCGGCCTTGGAGACGACCTTGTGCGCGACGACGAGCACGTCGCCCGATCGCAGGTCGCCGCCCGCCGCTGCGGCGATCAGGGCCGCGAGGTCGTCGCCCGGGCGCACCTCCGGGATGCCGGGCAGCGCGTCCGCGGCGAGCGCCATCAGCGCTCCAGCCGGCCCAGCAGCCCGCGCGTGTTGGCGGCGCCGCCGGTGCGCTCGCCGAGCGCCTGCGCGAGCGCCTCGAGGTCCTCCGCGGTGTCCACGTCGAGCGCGAGCGAGAACGGCTCGGCGACGCGGCACTCGACCTGCGCCGCGTGCGCGAGCGACTCGTGGCGGGCGCGGCTGCCGGGGCCGAAGCTCGGGCGGATCGCGTCCGGCGGGCTCAGCACGAGCGCGTTGGTGCCCGTGCCGTGGCGGTCGGGCACGACGACGACCTCGCGCCGCGCCGGCCCGGGCGCGAGCAGCGCGTCGAGCTCTGCGGGCAGGAGCGCGGGGCAGTCGCCGGGGACGAGCAGCGCGCGCGTGGCGCCGCGCTCGAGCGCCCACGCGACGCCGAGCAGTGCGGCCTGGCTGTGCCCCGCGTCGTCGGGGTCGCGCACGACGGCGGCGCCGTGGCCGCGCGCGAGCGCCTCCGCGGTCGGCTCGCCGGTCACGACGACGACCTCGTCGACGCGCTGGGACCGGCGCAGCGCGATCAGCACGTCGGAGAGCATCGCCTCGGCCAGCCTGCGGCGCGAGCCCGGCCCGAGGTGCTCGCCCAAGCGCTGCTTGGCGCCCGCGAAGCGCTTGACCGGGAGGACCGCGACGGTGCTCACGGCGCGAGCTCCTCCGCGAAGCGCAGCGTCTCCTGCGCGACGCGCCGGCGCGCGCCGGGATCGGCCATCAGCGTGTCGGTCCGCAGCGCCGGGAGGCCGTCGACGTCCTCGTCGGCGACGATCCCGTCGATCAGGCCGCCGTAGGCCTGCGCGACGCCCGCCGCCGAGAGCGGCAGCCCCGCCCACGCCATGAACGGCTCGGTCGGGCCCTTGAGCACCGCGCCGCCGACGATCGGCGAGACGGCGACGACCGCCGCGTTCGCAGCGCGCAGCGCCTTCCCCAGCCCGGGCACGCTCAGGATCGGGCGGATCGAGATGACCGGGTTCGAGGGGCCGATCACGATCGCGCGCGCCGCCGCGATCGCCTCCAGCGCCTCGGCGGGCGCCGTCGCGGCCTCGATGCCCCGGTACTCGAGGCCGTCGACAGGGCCCGCCCCGCGCTCGCGGATCATGAAGTCCTGGAAGTCGTGCCACGCGCCGCGCGCGAGGACGCGGGTGCGCACCGGCTGGTCGCACATCGGCAGCACGCGGGCCGTGAGGCCGAGCGCCGCGCCGAGCTCGGCGAGGGCCTGCGTCAGCGTCGCGCCCTCGCGCAGCCGCCGGGCGCGCAGCAGGCAGACCGCGAGGTCGCGGTCGCCGAGGTTGAACCAGACGTCCTCGCCCAGCTCGCGCAGGGCGTCCATGACGTTGAACGTGTCGCCGCGCAGGCCCCAGCCGCGCTCGTCGATGCGGTCGGCGAGCCAGTAGGAGACGAGATCCGGGTCCGGCGAGACGTGCGTGCCGTAGGTCTCGATGTCGTCGCCGGTGTTGGCGATCACGACGAGGTCCTCCCCGGCGACGTCGAGCATCCCGCGCGCGAGCTTCGCGCCGCCCGTGCCGCCGGCCAGGACGACGACCGGCGCGCCCATCAGCTCAAGCCCGTGATGCGGATGCCGGCGTGCGTCTTGTGGCGCACGTTGATGGAGATCAGCAGCGCGGTGAGCGACTCGGTGATCCGCGCGATCTCCAGGCGGCCGCAGTCGACGCCACGCAGCCCGTCGATGCGCTGGACGAGCTCGATGAACGCCGCCTTGTCCTCTTTCGAGTCGCCGCAGACCAGGACGTCCTCGTCGAGCGCGTGCCCGAGGTCCGAGAGCACCGGCGCGCTGACCGTGTGCAGCGCGCTGAGCACCCGCACGCCCTCGGGCGCCATCTCCTGCGCCTGCTGCGCCGCCGAGCCCTGCCAGACGCCGAGCATGCGCGTGGCCTTGCCGCTGATCGCCGCCGCAAGCGGCACCGTCGCATCGACGAGCACCTGTCCGGCACGGAGCGCCCCCTTGAGGTTCGTCATCGTCTCGGACTGGTTGCGGAACGGCACGCACAGGACGACGGTCTGCGCGTGGGTCACCGCCTCGGCGTTCTCGTAGCCGGACAGCTCGCCGCCGGGCGCCGCCTCGCGCAGGCGCCCGACCGTCTCGGCGGCCCGTGCGGCGTCGCGCGAGCCGATCACGACCGGGACGCCGGCGGCGCCCCAGCGCGCGGCGAGGCCGAAGCCCAGGGCGCCGGAGGCGCCGATCACGCAGACGGGTTCGGGAGACACGAGCGGGCGAGTATATGGTTGGCCCGGTGCCGCCGGCCGGTCTCCCAGAGCGCGTCCGCATCCGCGAGGTCGGGCCCCGCGACGGCTTCCAGAACGAGCCGGAGGTCATCGCGACCGCCGACAAGGTCCGCCTGATCGACCAGCTCGCGCGCACCGGCCTGCGCCGCCTGGAGGTGACGAGCTTCGTGCGGGCGGACGTGATCCCGCAGCTCGCCGACGCCACCGAGGTGCTCGCGGCGATCGACGTCCCGCAGGACGTCGCCGTCAGCGTGCTGATCCCGAACGAGCGCGGTCTCGAGAACGCGCTCGAGCAGCGCGACCGTTTCGACGAGATCAACGTCTTCCTCAGCGCCAGCGAGACCCACAACCGCAAGAACGTCAACCGCTCGATCGACGAGTCGCTGCAAGCGCTCGAGCGCGTGCTCGGCCGCGCCGGCGGCTACGGCCTGCGCTGCGAAGGCGTGATCTCGGTGAGCTTCGGCTGCCCGTACGAGGGCCACGTGCCGCCCGAGCGGGTGTTCGCGATCGCCAAGCGCCTGATCGGCGCGGGCGCCGTCGAGATCGGCTTCGGAGACACGACCGGGATGGCCAACCCGCTCCAGGTGCGCGAGTTCTTCGCCGGCGCGCGCGAGGAGCTCGGCGACGACGTCGAGCTGACCGCGCACTTCCACAACACGCGCGGCCAGGGCCTCGCGAACGTGCTCGCGGCGCTCGAGGCCGGCTGCGAGTCGTTCGAGTCGAGCTTCGGCGAGCTCGGCGGCTGCCCGGTGCCCGCGGGCGCGACCGGCAACATCGCGACCGAGGACCTCGTCTCGATGCTGCACGAGATGGGCGTCGCCACGGGGATCGACCTCGCCGCGCTGCTCGAGTGCGCGCGGGCCGTCCGCGACGTGCTCGGCCGGCCGCTCGGCAGCCACACGCTCGTCGCGGGCCCGGTGGACTGGCACGAATAGCTCGGGGTACAGCGGTGGGATGCAGGGCGAGCGGGTCACGCTTCGCGACGGGTCCGAGGTCCTGATCCGCGAGGTCCGCCCGGACGACAAGCCGCTCTTCGAGGCCGGCTTCGCGCGCCTCGGGGACCGCTCGCGCTACCAGCGCTTCCTGAGCTTCCGCGGCGGGCTGACCGAGGGCGAGCTCGCCTTCTTCACCGAGCTGGACCACGACGACCACGACGCGGTCGGCGCGATCGACGCCCGGACGGGGGAGGGCCTCGGGGTCGCCCGCCTCCTGCGCCTGCGCGACGACCCCAGCCGCGCCGAGGCCGCCGCGACGGTGATCGACCCGTGGCAGGGCCGCGGCCTGGGCACCGAGATCATGCGCCGCCTCTGCGATCGCGCCGCGGCGCGCGGCGTGCGGCGGCTCAGCGCGACGCTGCTGGCGAGCAACCGCGCGATGCTCGCCGTCTTCGAGCGCGTCGGCCCGGTCCGCGTCGTCGCGCGGTACGGCGTCACGATCGAGATCGAGGTCGAGCTGCCGCCGCCCCCGCCGCCGGGCGAGGGCGGCCCCTAGCGCCCGCTGAAGACCGGCTGGCGCTTCTCGGCGAAGGCGCGCGTCGCCTCGCCGAAGTCCTCGGTCGCCGCGCACAGCGCCTGCACCGTCACCTCCTGCTCGAGCGTCAGCGCGAGCGCGGGCTTCGCCGCCGAGTCGAGCACGCGCTTGGCGTGCCCGACGGCCACCGGCGCGCACGCGAGCAGCTCGGAGACGAGCTGCGCGGTCGTCTCCTCGAGCGCATCAGGCGGCGCGACGCGGTTGACGAGGCCGATGCGCTCGGCCTCGGTGCCGTCGATCAGCTTCGAGGCCATCACCATCTCCTTCGCGCGGCCGAGGCCGATCACGGAGGGCAGCCGCGAGGAGCCGCCGACGTCGGGGATCAGGCCGACGCGCGTCTCCGGCATGCCGATCACGGCGTCTGCCGCCATCGTGCGCAGGTCGCACGCGAGCACGAGCTCCATCGCGCCGCCGATGCACGCGCCGTGGATCTCGGCGACGGTCGGCTTCGTCATCTCCTCGAGCAGGTTCCACGTGTCGAGGATCGGGCGCCGGAAGGTGCGCAGGCGGCCGGGGTCGTCCGCGAGCGCGCCGAGGCCCGCGAAGTCCATCCCCGAGGAGAACATCGGCCCCGCGCCGCGAACGACGACGCAGCGCACGTCCTCGTCGGCCGCGGCCGCCTCGAAGGCCTCGCGCAGGCCCAGGATCAGCTCGTCGCCCAGCGCGTTGCGCTTCTCGGGGCGGTTCAGGACGACGTGGCGGACCGGCCCGCGGTCCTCGGTGATGACGATGCTCATGCCGGGAGGATCGCACGCGCGAAGCTCTGCACTTGGGGACGCCGATGCGGGAAGATCTGACACTGCGTCGAATTCCACAGCCGCGATGGATCCGCTGACGACCTCGCGCGCCCTGCGCGACGCGCTTGCAGACGTGCTCGCCGAGGGCGCCGTCGAGATCGGCTTCCAGCCGGTCGTGGACCTCGCGACGCGGCGCACCGTCGGCTGGGAGGCGCTCGCGCGCGGGCCGAAGGGCTCCGAGCTCGAGCGCCCGGACCACCTCTTCGCGGCCGCGCGCGCCGCGGGCCGGCTCGACGAGCTCGACTGGCTCTGCCAGCGCACGGCGCTCCAGAACGCGCTCGAGGCCGGGGTGCGCGGGCCGGCGGTCGTGTTCCTCAACGTCGAGCCGGACACCTCGGGCTTCATGCCGCTCGACCTGCGCGCCCTCTACGCGGAGGCGACGCACGCGATGACCGTCGCGGTCGAGATCACCGAGCGGGCGCTGACCGACCGCCCGGCGGCGCTGCTCGGCCACGTCGCCGACATGCGCTCGCTCGGCGTCGCCGTGGCGCTCGACGACGTCGGGACCGATCGCGACTCGATGGCGATGATGTCGGTGCTCGCGCCGGACGTGATCAAGCTCGACCTGGCGCTGTTCGCCGGCAGCCCGGACGCCGAGGTCGCGGGCGTCATCAACGCGGTGACCGCGCAGGCCGAGCGCTCGGGCGCGACGATCGTGGTCGAGCGCGTGGAGACCGACGAGGACGCGCGCGCCGCCGGGGCGCTCGGGGCCGATCTCGCGCAGGGCTGGCTGTTCGGGGCGCGCGGGATGCTCGACGCGCTGCCCGCGCCGCCGCGGGACGCGGTCGTGCGCCCGCTCGGCCCGCGGGCGGACCCGCGCGACATCGCCCCGTTCGCGCGGCTGTCCGCCGAGCGCGAGGTGCGCCGCGCCGGCTCCTCGTTGCTCGAGGCGATGAGCCGCAACCTCGAGGCGCATGCGCGCGCGCTGGGGCACGAGGCCGTGCTGCTGTCCTCCTTCCAGGACCCGGCGCGCTTCGACGAGGTGGC